>JACDBY010000419.1 GCA_013694685.1 Actinomycetota bacterium | reverse complement strand
TGCCTCTGCCCGTTTGCCGGTACCCCTTGTTCAGCCACCGGCTGACTTGCCTGGGCGTCCCCGTCGAGCAAACACTCACCACCGACTGATCCGAGAAAAAACGCAGATAAAGGATGCATGAGCTCTGAGGATCCGGCCTCACCTGGTGGTAGAGACCGTTCGTCGAAACGCGCGCAGGCAAGCCGACCGTGCCTCCTACCTGCGGAAGAGCTAGGCACACCAGGGTCATAACGACCGCTACCGCGTAGATGGGCCGCACGGGAGCGCAGCATACAACGCGCCTGGACGGTGCGACGCGCCGTTCGATACTGATGAACAAACGTCGCGGTCGGCGCCGACGACCACCGCGGACGCAAGGAGGTCCCGCAATCGCCAGACGGACCGGCCCGTCAGCCGGTCGGCACCGCCGACGAGGCGAGCGAACTCCGCACGTTCATGTGCACGAGCGGGTTTGGCCCTCGGTCATGAACCGGACCCGCGAGGCGGTTCTCGCGGAGGCCGAATCGTTGCCGCTGCCCCAACACGGCCGGGCGGAGCCGTCGACCGGGACGACGCGGCCACAAGGGGCGCACACAAGGCCGAGCTCCGCGCCCGCGTCACGAGCGAGTCGTAGCGCTACACCACGCCGGCGAGCAGGAAGGCGCGGCTCTCCTTCAGCATCTCGCGGGCGATCACGAGTCGCTGGACTTCCTGCGTGCCCTCGTAGATCTGCGTGATCTTCGCGTCGCGCATGAACCGTTCGACCGGATATTCCTTGACGTAGCCGTAGCCGCCGAGGATCTGCACCGCCTCGGTCGTGACCTCCATCGCGACGTCGCCGCACATGAGCTTCGCCATCGCCGAGGCCTTCGTCAGCTCGGACTCCGGGACGCCCGCGTCGGCCATTTGCCCGAACCGATAGAGGAGGCCGCGAGCGGCTTCGGTTTGCGTCTCCATGTCGGCGAGCTTCGCCGCGATCAGCTGGTGCTGGGCGATCGGCTTGCCCATCGTCTCGCGTGAGCGCGCATACTCGAGCGCGTAATCGGTCGCGCCCTGGGCGATCCCGAGCGCCTGCGCGGCGACTCCGGGTCGCGAGCGGTCGAGGATCCGCATCGCGAGCTTGAAGCCGGTGCCCTCGTCGCCGAGGCGGTTCTCCGCCGGAATGCGGCACCCGTCGAACACGAGCTCGCCGGTGGTCGAGCCCGAGATCCCGAGCTTCTCCTCGAGTCGCGCCACCGCGAAGCCCGGGGCGTCGGACTCGACCAGGAATGCGGAGATGCCGGCGTGCCCGGCCTCGGGATCCGTCTTCGCGAACACGGTGTAGAGCCCCGCGACGCCGGCGTTCGTGATGAACCGCTTCGTCCCCTCGAGCACGTACGTGCCACCGTCGCGACGGGCGGTCGTCCGCATCGCCGCAGAGTCCGAGCCCGAGCCCGCCTCCGTCAGCGCGTAGGCACAGAGCACCTCGCCGCTCGCGAGGTGCGGGAGCCACGTGGAACGCTGCTCGTCGGTGCCGCCGAGCTTGAGCCCGAGCGAGCCGAGCTCCTGGACGGCGAGGATCAGGCCGCTCGTCGCGCAGACCTTCGAGACCTCCTCGATCGCGACGAGCGCGAGGAGTGTCCCGGTCCCGGTGCCGCCCGCCTCCTCGTCGAAGAGGAGACCGAAGATCCCCTGGTCGCGGAAGAGCTCGACGACGTCCCAGGGGAACTCGTGGCTCGCGTCGATCTCGGCCGCACGGGGCGCGATTCGCTCGCGCGCGAGCGTGCGCACGTGGTCGCGAAGCTCGCGCTGCTCGTCGGTCAGAATGTCCCAGGGCACGCGCGCCGGACCGTCAGCTGCCGATGAGCTCCGCCGGGACGAACTTGCTCACCTCGACGATCTCGTCGGCGGGCACGTTCGCCCTGCGGGCCGCCTCGACGATCGCATCGGGCGAGGGCGCTTCGTAGAGGCAGTAGGTGCGCAGCTTGTCCGCCGAGATGAACGAGAACAGCCAGCTGACACCCTCGTCCGCGTTGATCGCGTCGATCATCCGGACGTCCTCGCCCTGCAGCTCGAGTTGCTCGGCGAACCGTCGCTCGATCACGTAAAGCGGCATGCGCGGATGGTAACGCAGCTCAGTCGGGCACGAGGCCCCGCCGCAGCGCGTAGCCGGCGGCCTCGGTGCGGTTCGCGCAGCTCGTCTTGCGCAGGATCGAGCGGATGTGGTTCGCCGCGGTGTGCTCCGAGATGTGGAGGAGGCGGCCGATCTCCCGGTTCGAGCGGCCGCGGGCGAGCTCGGCGAGGATCTCCACCTCGCGCGCGGTGAGGCCGTCGGGCGGCGGCTCCTGCGCGTCGTCGAGGGCGCCGAGCTCCGAGGCGCGGGCGACGAGTGTCGGCAGCCCGATCGCCCGACCCAGACCGCCGGCGAGAGCGAGGTGGCCGCGGATCAGGTCCTCGTCCCCCGGCCGACCGCGCGCGAGCAGCATGCGCGCGTACCAGTAGGCGGTATGCGCAAGCCACGTCCGTGCGCCGAGCCGCGTGTTGAGCGCGAGCGCCGCCTGGAAGTGCGCCTCCGCCCGCTCCCAGTCGCGCAGCACGGACGCCGTCATCCCGAGGTAGCGGTCCATCGCGCCGTAGCAGGCGACGAGATGGCCGACCATGACGTTGTGCCCCGCGTACGCGGCGAGCTCCGGGTAGAGGACGGTCGCGGAGTCACGGTCGTCGAGCGCGGCGCAGACGTCGGCGAGATACACGAGCGAGGCGATCCAGAGGGACGGCCGGAGGGCGCCGAGCCCCTTCTCGAGCACGCGCCCGATTTCGCTCCGCGCCTCGTCCTCCATCCCGAGCTCGGTGAGCAGGACAGCGACGCCCGGTCGCCAGGCGCCGTCACGTGCGGCGCCGTCGAGCAGCCTGACGGCCGGTGCGAGCTCGGCGAGACGACCCTGCTCGCGGCGGATGCCGAACATCTGGATCCCATAGGTGCCCGAGGCATCGCGCCCCGTCAGGAGCGACCCCCACTCGCGCGAGCGGGCCGCCGCGCTCTCGGCCGCCGGCAGGTCGCCGTCGCAGAGCGCGAGCGCCGCCGCGTAGTGCTCCGCGACATGGAGGAAGAAGGGCTCGTTCGACCCCCGGACGCGGCGCAGGAGATCCTTGAGGTGATCACGTGCGGCCTCGTGGTCGCAGAGGACGACCGACGACGGAACGAGCCAGGCGAGCGTCTCGGCCTCCAGCTCGGCGTCGGCCAACGTCACTGCGAGCTGACGGGCTTCGGCGAGCATGTCGTTCACCGCTTGCTGCGGGCTCGATCCCTGCGACCAGTACGACTGCGCTAGCGTCGCGGCCAGACTGCGGTCGTCACGCCGTCGACGCGACATCGCGATCGACGCGTCTCGCT
>JACDBY010000412.1 GCA_013694685.1 Actinomycetota bacterium | reverse complement strand
CGTCGATGAGCGCGTGAGCGTCAAGCGCTGGGAGCATCAGGAAGGAATCGTGACGCGCGCGAGCTCGGCGGCACCGCGGTTCGCGAGCGCGAGCGCGTCGTCCGGGTCGACGCGGGCAGGCAGCGACGCCGCGAGCACGTCCGCGATCTCGTATGGCCGCTTCGCGCGGTATTCCACCGCGGCGACGTCCTCGCGCCGGTTCCTCAGCCACGTCGACCGCTTGCGCGGCTTTGCCCGCAGGCTGTCCTCGATGTAGGTCGTCCCATCCTCGACGCCGGAGGCGATGAAGGCGGCGCGGCGAACGAGGCAGCCGAAACAGACGCCGCAGTGCATCCCCGGATTGAAGCCCTCGTAGTTCGCGCCGCTTCGCGCGCACGAGTGCGTGCTCGAGAGGACGGCGGCCGAATCGTCGGCGCCGTAATCGGAGGCGATCTGGCGGAACATCTCTCCCTTCGTCATCTGCTCGAACGGGTTACGGATCGTTGCCTGAATTCCGACCGCGGCCACGAGCGCCTGCAGTTCGTCGAGTAGCCACGGATGCGTCGTCCGGGTCGAGAGCGCCCCGCGGCGCTCGCGGGCCAGCGGCAGATTGAGCGATGCAAATCCGTTCTCTGGCACCCACAGCTCGGCGCCACGGACCGACGCGGCAGCCAGACCAAGGGCGATAAAGAGAAGCGAGCGGCTGCGGCTCGTCGGCTCGCTCGGAAAGGTGTGGTTCGATCCGATCTGCTTCCGTTGCCGCCCAATCCGGATGACGTCCCGCGTCAAGTGGGCTTCGACGATCCCGTTGATCACACCGACGACGCGGTCTTGCGCGCCGCCAACGATCGTCCAGTCCCAATGCGAAACGAGGTGGGGCACAACATCCGCGTTCAGCGACGCGAGGAGTCCGCACAACGAATCAGCGCCGCCCGAGAAGAGCGAGACCCGCTCGGCCGGCTCGATGTCGCGCTGCAGCTTGCGCCGGGCAGCCGAGCGCTTCGCGACGAACGAGACCTCCCACACGTCGCCGGTCAGGAACGCGAGGGTCGCCGCGACGCGATCGACGATTGGAGCCCAGCGGTCAGGATCGAAGACCGGCACGACAAGCTCGAGTTCGCGCGCCCAGCCGCGTCCCGGCCGCGGGGCCGTTCGGTCGACGAGGTACGTAAGCGCGGCGAGCCGAATCAGCTCGAGGTTCTCGTCGGGGACGGCTCCCATCTCCTCCGCACGCGGCGACAGCTTGGTGTGAAACGACGACGGCTCGCCGAGCGGACGCCAGAGGAAGTCGCTGGTCGAGAGGCTGGCGAGGCTCGCCTTCGGCAGCGACAGATGCATCCGGTGCTTGCTCATTCGCCCGGTCTCTCAAGCATCACGCGGCGGGTGAACTCGAGCACCTCCACGATCGCCGCCTCCAGCGCGTCGGCCTCGACCGAGTCACCTTCGATCTGGAGGCCCGCGACCCGAGCGGAGATCACGTCATGCAGGTCGTCCTCCGCCACCACGGTTCCGCCACCATCGCGCGAGCCGTCGCGCATCTCGCTGCCAAGCTCGGTGAGCACGATCTCGTACACGTACTCGGCTGCGAACACGGCAACAGTCTCCGCGGCCGTGGGAAGCGTGTCCGCCTCGAGCAACCGGATGATCATGGTCGACGTCGCCTTGGTGACCTCGACGTCCGCGATCGTCGCCGCCGCTCCGGCGAGCACGTCGAGGATGCGCTGGGCCTGCTGGCTCGGCGAGAGCGTGACGAGCTCGGAGAGATCGAGTCCGAGACGGCGCAGCCCAGTTGCATCTCCCGCTCGAAGGGCGTAGCCGGCGGCAGCGACGCTCGCGCCGATACGCGCCGCGCCCTGGCGCGAGCGAGACGTTCTGCTTCGGCGCGATCCGCCTCCAGTGCCCTGGCGCCGGCCACCGCCAGCGCCTACACCTACGCCCCCGCCTCCGCGCCCGCCCCGAGTTCGAATGCGAATCGGGGCAACGCTCGTGCCGATGAGAGGGATTTCGCCGGACCCGGGTCTGTCGTCGCCGCCCGCCGCGTCGCCCGCTGCCCGGTCGACCGGCTCGGCGTCCCAGTCGATCGCACCCGCCGCGGGCGCGAGGACATCGTCGGGACTGGCACCGCCGCCGGTCAAGAGATCGTTCAGCTCGCGTCGCGCCCCGTTCCAGGCGCCGCCGCTCCCGCTGTACGCCCCGGACGTGCCCATCAGGCTGCGCCTCCGCCGCCGTCTCCCGCGGCCTCCTCGATCGCCCGGCGGGCCTGCGGCTGCAACCGGTCGGACGGGAGCCACTCGCGCAGAAGCTCGACCATGGCCGGTGTCGGGGTCTTTACGTCCACCACGAGCCGGATCGGAAGCGCAGGCCGGACGAAGG
Organism: Actinomycetota bacterium; assembly: GCA_013694685.1. GTDB lineage: Bacteria > Actinomycetota > Thermoleophilia > Gaiellales > Gaiellaceae > Gaiella. The sequence continues at coordinate 2,321 of JACDBY010000412.1, read as the reverse complement.
AGACGTCGAATTCGCGCAGCAGGTTTGCGGCCTCCGTGCCAACCTCGGCCGAGGTGCGTCCGAGCACGCCGATGCTCTCGCCGTAGTCGCCCTGACGCTGGGGCTCCTCCCGCAGTCGGCGGACGAGGTCACGAACCAGATCAATCCGGTCGTCGAGCGAGCGAGCGCTGGCCGCCTTCTGCGCCTTCTTCCGCGCAGCGTCGCCGCGCGAGGACAACTCGTCGGCCAGTTCGCGCAGATCGGCGCGCAACGCGACGGCGCCGGCCGCGACGTGGTGCAGCGAGGCAGCCAGTCGCAGATACGGCCCGAGATCGACACCGCCCAAGGCCGGCTTCAGCTGCGCCCACTCACGCAGCTTCGCCGAGCCGTCGGCGCCGGCCGCGCCCTTTGCTGGCTTCTTCGCTCCCTCAAGGTCGCCAAGACGATTGGGCAGCTCGCCGTCGCTGAGCCAACCGAGGACGCGCCCGAACTCCTCGGGGTAGACCTGCTCGAGGACCATCAGCTTGGCCAGTGCCGCCGGGTCGAGCTTGATCCCGCGGCGCCCAGCGATCGATGAACGGATCCAGTACGCGTTGAGGAACCGTTTCAGCCGTCGTGGGTTGCCGCCGAGCTCGCGGTACAAGATCGGAGCCAACATCGCTGCGAGCTGGAAGTCGCTCTGCGCGGAGTTTGGAACGGCGCCGGCCGGCAACTTGTCGAGGATGCGGGACTCGCCCCTATGCCGTTGGTGGTCGCAGTGAGAGACGATCGAGGCGTAAGCCTCGTCGTCGTCCACGTGCGTCTCGAGCAGGGTAAGGGCGAGGTACGCCTCGGTGTCGCCGAGGCCGAGTGTCGGGACCGGCACCGGGATCTGAACAATCTTCTCGAGGTACTCCGACGCCATCTCGAGCGCACGCGTCGAGGGCTGGTACCGCTCGGCGATCGCATGCGTCACCAGCCGGTCGTCGTAGGCGAGAACGAACGCCATCTTCGGCACCGAGAGGAACAGCTTGATCGCTTCGAGCGTCGCGATCACCGACGTCGGCAGGCAGCGATCGAGGTCGTCGACAACCACGATCACCCGCTCGATCTGCGGGAGCTTCTCGAGCAGCTCTGCGAACTCCTCTCGAAACCCCTGCAGCGTCGGGTCGGTCGGCGAATCGCCCGAACCGAAGATCCCGGTGATGTGGTCGATCGTCGGCAAGCTCACGGACAGCGCCGAGTTCGCGACCAACGTGATCGCCTTCGACCAGCGGACTCGCCCTGCGAGCTTCGCGAATTGCTCCTTCACGTCCTGCCCCAGCGTCTTCGACTCGGACGCGCGCGCCTGTAGCGCCGTCAGCACCTCGGCGATCAGCGTCGCCTTGGGGTCGGTGGCCGGGTCGTACTCCCACGGCCGGGTGTCGACGACGACGATCCCGCCGCCGGGCTCGCGGAGCGATGTCTCGATCAGCCTAAGGATCGTCGACTTGCCCGACCCCCACCAACCGACGACGCCGATGGTCACCGGGTCGAGCTTTTCTCGTGCGAGCGCCTCGAGAGCGGGCGCCGCGATGTCGGCGAAACCGAGCAGGTCGCGCGAGGCCGGGTTGTCCGACCAGAGCGGCGTCGGCGACGGCCCAACCGCCTCCTCAGACATGTGTCAGCTCGGACCTCCGTGGAGGTAGACGAACGTTAGTTCCCATCGCGGTTGAGAGTACAAGCTGAATCGGCGGTAGGCGACGCCACCTCCTCTGGGTATCACCACCCAGGATCGATGGTGCTAACTACGAGGGTCGCGCCATGACCCGACGGGGAGAAAACGGGGAGAAAAACCCTCGTGCCCAAGTCTTCACCAAAAGAAAAACCCCCGATTTACGGGGGTTTTTGAAGCGGATGATGGGATTCGAACCCACGACCTTCTGCATGGCAAGCAGACGCTCTAGCCAACTGAGCTACATCCGCGTGGGCGGCCAGTATAGCGCCGCCTCTCAAGTAACAGACTGTTACTTGGTGGCGTCGAGAGCGTCGTTGACGAGCTGGTCGGCGAGCCTGTTGTGCTCGCGGCGGACCGCCCTGTAGGTGACCGAGCCGAGGTCGCGGGCCACGCGCGAGGCACGCAGCGAGAGCTCGCGCAGCGCTTCGTTCTTCACCTTATACTCGCCGCGCATCTGCTTGACCATCAGCTCGGAGTCGGAGATCACCTCGAGCTCGCCGACGCACAGCTCGACAGCCTTCTCGAGCCCGGCGATCAGGGCGCTGTACTCGGCGACGTTGTTCGTCGCGACTCCGATCGTCTCGCTGTGTGTAGCAAGGACGGTGCCGTCCTCCGCCTCGAGCACGTAGGCATAGGCCGCCGGACC
>JACDBY010000379.1 GCA_013694685.1 Actinomycetota bacterium | reverse complement strand
GACCCGATTCGCCCACGACCTCGCCGAGCGGGTGAATGCGCTGCTCGCCGACCCCGAACGGGCGCGGCGCATGGGCGAGGCAGGCAGGCGGCGGGCCGTCGAGCACTTCGGCTGGCCCGCGATCGCCGCACAGGTCGTCGAGCTCTATCGAAGACTGCTCGGCTAGCGCCTCGTCGCGCAGACCTGTCTGAAGCACCGCTGGCCCCGAGGGCGGGGGCGGACAACGCTTGTGTTGACTCAACACAAGCGTTGTCTGACGGCCTGTCCAATCCTGTCAGGGCTCGGATCGAATGTTGCAAGACGTCGCACCAATCTGCGCGCGGCGAGGCGGTCTCACCCCGTGCGCTGTGCCGCGATACCCTCGGGGCTCACGTTCGAGAGGAGCCTACGATGACGGAGCTTGCCGAGGCGCCTGGGGTCGGGCGCGAGGAATCGATCACACGCATCCCGCACTGGATCGGAGGGGAGCGCGTCGAGGGAGCCTCGGGGCGCACCGGCCCGGTCTACAACCCGGCCACCGGCGTGCAGAGCGGCGCCGTCGCCCTCGCCTCGGTCGAGGAGGTCGACAAGGCCGTCCGCCGCGCGAAGGAGGCATTCCCTGCCTGGCGCGCGACCTCGCTCGCCAAGCGCGCGGAACTCTTCTTCTCGATCCGTGAGCTCTTCCACGCGAACCGCACGGAGCTCGCGAAGCTGCTCACGGCGGAGCACGGCAAGGTGCTCTCCGACGCGCTCGGCGAGGTGGCGCGGGGTCTCGAGGTGATCGAGTTCGCCTGCGGAATCCCGACGCTCGTCAAGGGTGACTTCTCCGAGCAGGCGTCGACGGGGGTCGACGTGTACTCGATCCGCCAGCCGCTCGGTGTCGTCGCAGGGATCACGCCGTTCAACTTTCCCGCGATGGTCCCCATGTGGATGTGGGCGCCCGCGGTCGCCTGCGGCAACTGCTTCGTACTCAAGCCGTCCGAGAAGGATCCGTCGGCCTCGCTGCTCACGGCGGAGCTGCTCAAGGAGGCCGGCCTGCCCGACGGCGTCTTCAACGTCGTCCACGGCGACAAGGTGGCGGTCGACGCGCTTCTCGAGCATCCCGACGTCGCCGCCGTCAGCTTCGTCGGATCGACCCCGATCGCCCGCTACATCTACGAGACGGGCACGAAGGGCGGCAAGCGTGTCCAAGCGCTCGGGGGCGCGAAGAACCACATGATCGTGCTCCCCGACGCCGACGTCGAGATGGCCGCCGACGCGGCGGTTTCCGCGGGGTACGGCTCGGCCGGCGAGCGTTGCATGGCGGTCTCGGTCGTCGTCGCGGTGGGGGACGTCGCCGACCCGCTCGTCGGCGCGATCAAGGCGCGGCTCCCGAAGGTGAAGGTCGGCGACGGGATGTCGCCCGAGAACGAGATGGGGCCACTGATCACCCGCGAGCATCGCGACAAGGTCGCCTCGTACCTCGAGTCGGGCTCGGCGCAGGGGGCGACGCTCGTGACCGACGGCCGCGAGACCGCGCCGGAGGGCGACGGGTTCTTCCTCGGCGTCTCCCTGCTCGACAACGTGTCGACGGAGATGGATGCCTACCGTGACGAGATCTTCGGGCCTGTCCTGTCGGTCGTCCGGGCGGAGAGCTACGACGAGGCGCTCGCGCTCGTCAACGACAACCCGTACGGGAACGGGGTCGCGCTCTTCACGCGCGACGGCGGCGCCGCGCGACAGTTCCAGTTCGACGTCCAGGCGGGCATGGTCGGGATCAACGTGCACATCCCGGTGCCGGTGGCGTACTACTCGTTCGGCGGCTGGAAGGCATCGCTCTTCGGCGACTCGCACGCCTACGGCCCCGAGTCGATCCACTTCTACACCCGCGGCAAGGTCGTCACCTCACGGTGGCCGGACCCGGCCACGAGCAGCGTCGATCTGGGGTTCCCGCAGACGAGGTAGTGCGCGATCTGCTCGTCTGCCGTTGACCGCCGGGGACGGGTGAAGCACAATCGGCTCCTGTCGACCGGGGCGGGTCTGCGGCGCCGCCCCGGTCGATCGTTTCTCGTACTGCCTCTGGCAGTCCCCAGGCGGGATCTGAGCTTGTCGAGCTCCTGAAGGTCTCGATCTTCGTCGCCCCTCGTGAGGGCGACGTGCGGTGTGGCGCGTGGCGGGAATAACCTCGTTCGCGGGGTCGTTACTTGCGAGGACAAACATATTGCGTGCAAATACATTGCATGCTCCACGCAGGAGGCCCGCATGAGCACTGTCAGCGAGACCACGACCGGCACTTGGACGCTCGACCCGACGCACTCCAAGGTCGACTTCACGGTGGTCTACATGGGTGTTGCCCCGTTCAGGGGGTCGTTCCGCGAGTTCGAGGCGACGCTCGACGACGAGGGGCTGCGCGGTTCGGCCCCGGCGGCCGGCATCGACGTCGACAACGAGCAGCTCGCCGAGCATCTCGCCTCACCCGAGTTCTTCGACACGCAGAACCACCCCGAGCTCCGGGTCGAGACCGGTCCGGCACGGCTTGACGGCGACCGTGTCAGTCTGGAAGGCACGCTCGAGGTGAAGGGCTACCGCGCCCCGCTCACCCTGACGGGAACGATCACGGAGCCCGTAGCCGACCCGTGGGGCGGACGCAAGCTCGGGCTCGCGCTCTCGGGCTCGGTCGATCGGCAGGCCCTGGGGCTGACCTGGAATGCCCCACTTCCGGAAGGCGGGACGATGCTCGCCGACGAGGTCGAGCTCTCCGCTTCGCTCGTGCTCGTCCAGAGCCCAGAGGCGGCCTAGCCCCGATGCGCGTTCTCGGTCTATCCGGCAGCCTCCGCGCAGAGTCGCTCAACGCCCGGCTCCTCCGCCTCGCCGCGGAGGAGTTTCGCGCCGACGCGACGTTCGAGGAGTTCGACGACCTCGCGCAGATCCCACCGTTCGACGAGGATCTCCTCGACCTCCAGCCGGAGTCCGTCGAGCGGCTGAAGAGGGCGATCGCCGCGGCCGACGCGATCCTGATCGCGACGCCCGAATACAACGGCTCGATCCCCGGTCAGCTCAAGAACGCGCTCGACTGGGTCTCGCGTCCGCTCGCCGACTCGCCAATCCGCAGCAAGCCCGTGGCCGTGATCGGTGCGAGCACCGGGGCGTTCGGTGGCATCTGGGCCCAGCGCGAGCTGAAGAAGGTGCTCGGCTTGATGGGGGCGCGCGTCCTGGAGGTGGAGCTGCCCGTCGCCAAGGCCAATCGCCGCCTCGAGCACGAGGAGCTGTGCACCGAGCTGCGGCTCGTGGCCGAGGCGCTCGTCTTGGCCACGGCGCCGGTCGCCCTCGCCGTCTGAGCTCGGTCCGCTGTGCGAGACTCGTCGCGTGCGCGTGACGATGCTCCTCGCCGACTTTGCCCAGGTTAGCGACGGCAAGCTGACCGTCGTCGGCGGCGGCTGGTCGCTCACCGGACCGGAGCCGGTGCCGTTCGGGATTGCGATCCTCATCCGGGTCCCGTGGGACCAGGCGAACCAGCGCCACGTCATGCGCCTCGAGCTGCTCGACGCCGACGGCAACCCGGTCGAGATCGACACCGAAGACGGCTCTGAGCCCGTCGTCTTCTTCGACGACGTGCCGTTCGAGGTCGGTCGTCCCGCCGGGCTCAAGCCCGGGACACCGCTCGACTTCCCCGTCGCGATCAATTCAGGCCCGCTGATGCTCGCGGCGGGCCGGTACGAGTGGAGGCTCACGATCGACGACGCGGCCGACGACGAATGGCGACTTCCGTTCTCGGTCCGGCTCGAGGAGGAGCCGCCGATCTGAGGCTCGGTCGTCTGTTTCTCCTCGCCGCGGTCATCTCTCTCGTCGAGCCGGCCGCTTCGGGTCGGGCGACGCTTGTGTTGATTCAACACAAGCAGTCTCCCGCGGCCACGGTGGAGGAGCTCGTCGGTTCGCGCCTCGTCGTCGGCGTGGAGGGAACGTCTCCGACCCCGGCGCTCCTCGGCCGGATCCGGAGCGGTCGCGTCGGTGGCGTCATCCTGATGGGACACAACGTGCGCTCGGCGCCGCAGGTGCGCGAGCTGACAGCCGCGTTGCGGGCCGCCGCGCGCTTCGCCGGGCGACGGATCCTGATCGTCACCGACCAGGAGGGCGGTCGCGTTCGGCGCTTCCGCTGGGCCCCGCCTGCCGCGTCTGCCGTCGAGCTCGGGAGGCTCGGCGACGCGGCCGTGAGGCGTCGCGGCCACGACACGGGGACGGCGCTCGATCGTCTCGGGATCGACGTTGACCTCGCGCCCGTGGCCGACGTCCCGCGCGACGGGCGCTCGTTCATCGCAATCCAGAACCGCGGCTTCTCGACGAACCCCACACGGGTCGCAAAACGCGTGACCGCGTTTGCGGCCGGCCTGCTCGACGCGGGGATCGCGCCGACACTCAAGCATTTTCCCGGCCTCGGGCTCGCGCAGCGCACCACCGACCGGGTCGCGGTCACGCTGACGGCGACGCGCGAGGCTCTCGCGCCGGACCTCATCCCGTACCGTCGCGCGCTCGCCGCGGGCGTCGTGCCGCTCGTCATGCTCTCGAACGCGTCGTACACGGCCTACGGCGGCACGCCGGCCCCGTGGTCACCCTCGGTGCTCGCCGCTCTTCGGGCGCTCGGCTTCCGCGGTGTCACGATCACAGACGCGCTGGAGCCGCTTGCAACGACGCGCGGCATGTCGGTCGACGAGGCCGCGATCCGGGCCGCCGAGACGGGCGTCGACCTGCTCCTCTTCGTCGGCTCCGAGCGCTCGACCGCGAGGGTGTACGACGCGCTGCTCGCGGCGGCACGCGAGGGGCGGCTGCCACGACGGGGGCTTGAGCGGAGCACCGCGCGGATCGACGAGCTCGTCGCGACCTACTCAGGTTAGATTCGCTCGAGTGGCGGGCCGCAGGAGACTGATGGAGGTCGCCCTCTACGGAAAGAGCGCGGCACGTATCGCCCGCCGCGGTCGACGGCTCGGGTCGGAGGAGCGGCTCGTGTTCGTGGTCGGCTCGCCCCGCTCCGGCACGACGTTCACCGGGCGTGCGCTCGGGTCACTCCCCGGCTTCGTCGACCTCGACGAGGTGCAGCCGTGGAAAGCTGCGATCCCGTCCCTCGTCGGCGCGCCGGAGGAGCAGGTGGCCCGTCGACTGCGCCGGATCCTCGAGCGGGTGCGCATGCTGGCTCTCGTGCGCGGCCTGCGTGGCGTCGAGCAGACACCGGAGACGAGCTTCGTGCTCGCGGCCGCGCTCCGTGCCTACCCGAAGGCGATCGCCGTTCACGTGCTTCGCGACGGTCGCGACGTCGTCACCTCGCTCCTCGAGCGGGGTTGGCTGAGCGCGGGCAGGCTCGGGGAGGACGATGCGCGGCTCGCGTTCGGGCCGCACGCCCGCTTCTGGGTTGAGCCCAGCCGTAAGGACGAGTTCCGCGCCGCCTCCGAGGCGACCCGCGCGGCGTGGGCGTGGCGCCGGTATGTCGCCGCGGCCGGCGGCGTGCCGGAGCGGACGGTCGAGGTGCGATACGAAGAGCTCGTCGCTGACCCGCGGGCGGCCGCCGCTCCCGTCGCTGATCGGCTGGGGGTCGAGCTCGAGCCCGTTGCCACAGCCTTCGCGGCTGCCCACGACAGCTCGGCCGGCCGGTGGCGCCGAGATCTGACGAAGGAGCAGCTCGCAGACGTCGAGCGCGAGGCGGGGCAGACCCTCGTCTCGCGCGGCTACGCGCTCAGCGGGTCGACGCCGGAGCCGGAGCCAGACCCGCCCGCTCGAGCTCCGCGAGGACAAGGCCGACCGATTCCGCCGGCGTGAGCGCCACGGTGTCGGCGACCACCTCGGCGTCGTCGGGATTCTCGTAGGGGTCGTCGACACCCGTGAACTGCGTGATCTCGCCCGCGAGCGCCTTCGCGTAGAGGCCCTTCACGTCACGCCGCACGCACTCCTCAACCGTCGCCTTGACCCACACCTCGACAAACGGCCCCTCCTCCTCGACGAGCGCGCGCACGCGCTTCCGTGTCGCGTCGTAGGGCGAGATCGCGGCGACCACGACCGCGGCACCGTGGCGCGTGAGCCGGGAAGCGACCCAACCGATCCGCTCGATGTTCGTATCGCGATCCTCGTGCGAGAAGCCGAGTCCCTTCGAGAGGTGCGTTCGTACGACGTCGCCGTCGAGGAGCTCGACGTGCAGCCCGCGCCGCTCGAGCTCGACCGCGACCGCGTGCCCGATCGTCGTCTTGCCGGCCCCGGAGAGCCCGGTCAGCCAGACGGTGAAGCCTCTCGTCCCGGTCGATGTCACGGCGGAGTGGTACCACCCGGAGAGTCCGTGGCGCGCCTCAACCGCTCCAGACGATCAGTCGCAAGCCCGGATGCCGGTCGACGGGTGGAGGAGCGGCACGGCCGACGACCAACCTGAGCGGAGCACCTCGACGAGCGACGGTGGCGTGATGAGGATCGCGTCTCTCCTCCGTCTCGGTGAACGTTTGGCATAGCCGCCCGGCGACCAGGCGAGGAGATCGCCGCCAAGCACGAGCCTCGCGACGCCCTCCTCGAGCACGAACGCGCCGTCCGGCAGGTCCTCGAGCTCAGTCTCGTGGAGCCGGTGTCCGCGCGTCATGGGGTCGACGCGCTCGGCGTGCAGGCGCTCGTCGATCGTGTCGGCGCCACGCTCGCCGTGGAGGGCGTCCCAGCGGTCGGAGAACCGGTCGTAGTCCTCGCGACGGCAGAGCGCGCATGGCCGGTGACCGGCGGCGAACGCGGTCGCCTCGTCGAGGAAGAAGAGCTCGGTGAACTTCCCCGGCTGCAGGAGAGGCGAGCGGTGCCAGTCCTTGAACACGAGCCGGCAGGCGATCCACCGCTTGACCCCGAACCGCCGCCGGATCCGCCCGTCGCCGTCGTGGAGCGAGCCGCGGTTGCCGTACACGAGCCCGCGCCCGGGATCGGCGACGAGCTCGCCGAGCGGCGTCACACGATTCTGGAGCGGCATCGTCCTGACCGTAGTCGACCGTCGCCCGGGTACGCTGACGGCCATGGAGTTCGTGCGGCTCGAGTGGTGGACGCGTCGGATCGTCGTCTTTTTCGCGTCGTTCTTCCTCGTCACCGTCGGCTGAACAGTCGCGCGTGCCCCCGGGCGGGGCAAACGGGACGAGCAGGCGGAGGCGACAGACCGGCGTGAGGCCGCGCTGACCGTGCCATCCGAGTGTCTACGGTGGGCTCGTGTTGAGCGAGCCGCAGGATCTCGACCAAGCCGAGCTCGCGGCGCTGCTCGAGCGCCACTGGAGACTCGAGGACGTCTCGCTCCGATACCTCCCGGTCGGCTTCGGTAGTCATCACTGGCAAGCGGAAGACGCCGGCAGCACGCGTTGGTTCGTCACCGTCGACGAACTCGAGAGGAGCACGGTGGGCGACGACGGCGTTTCGGTCTTCGCGAGACTCGAGGCGGCCTTTGGTTGCGCGGCATTCCTCCGTGACGATGTCGCGCTCGACTTCGTGGTCGCCCCGTTGCGCGACGAGAGCGGCGCGATCATCCGCCGCCTCGGCGAGCGCTATGCGGTGACGGTGTCTCCCTTCGTCGAGGGGACGTCGGGGTCGTTCGGTCGGTACGACTCGCCCGACGACCGCCGCCTGATGGGAAACGTCCTCGGCCGACTTCATGTCGCGACCGAGAGCCTTCCCGCGGGACTGCCGCGAACGGACGACCTCGCGATTCCGGCGCGAGCGGCGCTCGAGCAGGCGCTCCAGGAGCTCGACGACCCGTGGTCGACAGGTCCGTTCGCCGAACGGACCCGTCGGCAGCTCCGAGCCAGTGCGGAGAGCATCACGGCGCACCTAGAGCGGTACGACGAGCTTGCCGCCGGCGTTCGCCGCGGTTCGGACTCGTGGGTGCTGACCCACGGGGAGCCGCACAGCTCGAACGTCATCCGTGACGAGCGAGGAGGCCTGCACCTCGTCGACTGGGACACGACGTTGCTCGCCCCACGCGAGCGCGATCTCAGAATGGTGCTCGACGACGACCGAACGGGCTGGGAGGAATACGTCGCCGTCGCCGGCCCCGCCACGCTCGACGAGGACGCGCTCGAGCTGTACCGCCGCTGGTGGGATCTCACCGAGATCGCGCTCTACACCGACCTCTTCCGCCGTCCGCACGAGGAGACCGAGGACACCTCGGCCTCTTGGACGTACCTCGGCGAGTACCTACGGGCGTTGTGAGCGTGCGCCGTCCGAGCCTCGGGAACCATCCACGCTAGGCTCAGCGCGCGACACGACTGTGAGGAGACGGATGGATTCCGCACGAGCGCGCGAGCTTCTCGGCCGCGAGCGGCAACGGATCGAGCATGCGCTTGCCGAACGGCGCGAGCCGGGAGGGGCGAGCGACCTCTCGAGTCGGGACGAGCCCCTTGGGGACGAGGCTGCCGATCTTCAGGCGAGGGAGCTCGCCGAGGGCATGGTCGAGCAACTCGAGGTCGAGCTCGAGGCGCTCGAGCGCGCGGAGGCGCGCCTCGAGGCAGGAACCTATGGAACCTCCGTCGAGAGCGGGGAGTCGATTCCGGACGACAGGCTCGGGGCCTACCCGCTCGCCGAGCGGACGATCGAAGAGGAAGAGCGCTTCGAACGACGATAGGCCCGGCGCCGGCTCTTACCCCGCCCACGGCCGAGCGACGAGGCCAGTTGCGACCGCGACAGCCGGCGCTCCAAAGTGCGCCCGCCCGGGAGATCTTCGTAGCCGGGGTCGCGGAGCGACTGGAAGCTCGGACGGGTAGCGCTGCGAGGTGGCAGTCGACCCGCGCTCGGATCGCCGCCAGGAGCGGCAGCATCGTCTTTGGCCCGCGGATGCAGTTTAGGCCGACGACGTCGGCGCCGGCGTCGGCGAGGCGCTTGCACGCTCCTCCGGCGTCCAGCCCTCGCGTGTCACCGGTTCCTGATGGATCGCGAGCGTGATCACCGCGGGGAGGCCCGTCGCCTTGATCGACTCGAGCGCGATCAGCGCCTCCTCGCCCCACGAGAACGTCTCTCCGATGACGAAGTCGACGCCGGCATCGACGGCCCAGCCGACCTGCTCCTCGAACATCGCCCGCACCGCGCGGCGCGACGTATCATCGCCGACGAAGACGTTGGTGTTGCAGATGTCGCCGGCGAGGAGCGTGCCCGTGTCGCGGGCCACACCCTTCGCGATCTCGAGCGCGCCGCGGTTCATCCGCTCCAGCAGGTCCTCCTTGCCGATCAGCCGGAGCTTCTCGCGGTGGGCGTAGTACGTGAACGCCTCGACCACATCCGAGCCGGCGTGCACGAATTCACGGTGGAGCTGGGCAACCAGATCGGGATGCTCGAGGACGACCTCGGGGACGAATGCCCCGGCCTGGAGATACCCGCGCCGCTCGAGCTCGCGAGGCAGGTGGCCGCGGAGAGCGGCGCGCTCTTCGCCGGGGACATCTGCAACACGAACGTCTTCGTGGCCGACGACGAGTCGAGGGCCACGGTACGGGACATGTTCGAGGAGCAGGTCGGTTGGGCTGTGGACGCCGGCGTTGACTTCGTCATCGGAGAGACGTTCTCGTGGGGCGAGGAAGCCCTGATCGCCCTCGACGTCATCAAGGCGGCCGGGGT
>JACDBY010000241.1 GCA_013694685.1 Actinomycetota bacterium | reverse complement strand
GGATGACCTCACGGCCGACGCCGATCGAGGTCAGCCGAACCGGCCGGTCGGTGAGCGCGCCCGTGACCTCGGCCGCGAGCGTGCCCTCGTGGAAGGGCTCGACGACGACCACGTCGGCGCCCGCCGCGGCGCGCAGCGTCGGGCCGTCGAGGGGCGCCACCGTGGTTGCGTAGAGCACGCTGACGTCGAGGTCGGCCGTCACCGCGAGCACACGGTCGAGCAGCGGGCCGACCGCGACGACGGTTGCTCCGCCGCCGTCCCTGACGCGCTGCAGCCCGCCCGGAGCGATCGTTCTGCTCTCGGCATTCTCAGCGGTGCTCGTCCGGAGGTACGTCAGCGACGGCCGGTCGAGCACATCGTTGACGAGGGTCACCGCCTCGGCACCGGTTCCCGGCACCACGACCCGCATCCCGGGCACGGATGCGACCGCGGCGACGTCGCCCGGCGCGAAGTGCGTCGCCCCCGACTCCGCGTAGTCGTACGAGCCGCCGACGGTCACGAAGAGGCCGTGGAGGCGCTGATATCCGAAGTCGAGCTTGAGCTGCTCCAGCGACCGCTCGGCCAGGAACGGCGCGATCGTGTGCACGACCGGCACGAAGCCCTCGAGGGCGAAGCCGGCGGCGACGCCGACCATTGTCTGCTCCATGATCCCGACGTTGACCGCGCGTGCGGGATGTCGGCGAAGCGCGGATGCGAACAGGTCGGCGCTGATCTCGGCCAGGACGAGCGCGAGCGACGGATCCTCGTCGAAGCGGCCCACGAGCGCCCTCGCCACCTGCTGCCGCATGGGCAGTGCGCTCATGTGGCCACCCTCAAGTCGGCGACGACGGCGGTGGGCGACGACCCGCGCCGGCGCAGCGAGCGGGCGAGGGCCGCGTGGTCGCGTCCTCCGACGGTCTCCGCGTCCCAACCGAAGGGTCGAAGCTTGGCCTCCAGCGAGCCGAGCTGGAGCGTTCCGCTCCCGTTGTCCACGACGATCAGGGTCAGGTTGTCGAGCCTTCGCGAGCCGGCATGCAGGATCGCCTCCCAGTTCGTGCCCTCGTTCAGCTCGGCGTCCCCGGTGAGCACGAAGACCCGCTGGTCGGTGAGCCGCTTGGCCCGCAACGCGTAAGCGACACCGAGCGCCATCGGCAGACCGTGGCCGAGCGATCCCGTCGAGACCTCGACCCCGGGCACGCGCAATCGATCCGGATGCCCACCGAGGATGCCGTCCCACGCGAGAAAGCGCTCGAGCTCGGCCTCCGGGAAGAAGCCCTGGCGTGCGAGCACGGCGTAGAACGCCATCGGTCCATGGCCCTTGCTGAGCAGGAACCGGTCACGCAGCTCCCACGCGGGTTCGACGGGATCGAACCGGAGCACGTGCTCGTACAGGACGTAGAGAACATCGAGGGCCGAGGTCGCGCTCGCCGCGTGCTTCTCGTCACCTGTCTGGAGGCCGATCAGGCGGTGAAGCTCCTGGAGATGCCGGCGGGCCGCTTCCATAGGTGTTTCACAATATAGACGAATTACGATATGCTGGGGTGGATGGATCCCTCTGACGCAGATCGGCTGAAGGCGCTCGGTCACCCCGTCCGGCTCGGCATCGCACGACGCCTCGCCGACGAGCCGGAGACGTGCGCCTGCGACTTTGCCGACGCTTTCGGCGTGAGTCAGCCCACGGTCAGTCAGCACCTGAAGGTGCTTCGCGAGGCAGGTCTCGTGACGACGAGGCGACGAGGGACGCAGATCTGCTATTCGCTCGACCGGGCCGCGATCCGCGGCCTCGCCGAGATGCTCGCCGGGCTGGAGCAGCCCGCCCTCCGCGTCGCCGGCTGAGTCTCGACGTAAGCATTGCGTGAGGAAGGCCACGGGGCCTTGTCGCGGACGCCGTCGTGCGCAACGCTTTGCTCCGATCCATGCGCAAGATTCTCCTGTTCAGCGCGCTGGCGCTCGTCGCCGCACCCTCCGCGAGTGGTGGGCTCGGCTCGTTGCAGCTGCGCGAGGTGCCGCTTCGCGGCGAGCGTCTGCCCGCGACGGTCACGCGCCTGCAGCCCTTCCACCTCGTCGGCGTCCACTGGCGCGGCACGGGGCGGGTCGAGCTCCGGACCCGGTCGGGTGCCGCGGGCTGGTCGCAGTGGCGGGCCGTGGCGGCCGCTGACCACGACGCCCCCGACGCCGGCACCCGGGAGGCGCGCGCGACCGGCGCCTGGAGGGTGAGCGCACCCCTCTGGGTCGGCCGCGCGACGGAGGTCGAGCTCCGCACCGTCGGTCGAGTGCTTCGCGCGCGGACACTGACCGTGCGGAGTCCCGTCTCGCTCGTACCGCTGCGGACGACGGCCGCCGCGGGTGCACCGCGCATCGTCAACCGCGCCGCCTGGCAGGCGGACGAGACGATCAAACGCGCCAAGCCCAACTACGCCGATGCGCTCGTCATGGCGCACGTGCACCACACAGCCGGGACGAACTCGTACACGCGAGAGCAGGCGCCCGCGATCGTGCGGGCGATTCAGACGTACCACGTGAAGGGGAACGGCTGGAACGACATCGGCTACAACGCGCTCGTCGACCGCTTCGGGACGGTCTACGAGGGACGGTTCGGCGGGGTCGACCGGAACGTCGTCGGTGCGCACGCGCGCGGCTTCAACACCGGTTCCTACGGGATCGCCGTGCTCGGTGACTTCCGCACGACCGCGCCACCCAACGCGGCGACCGACGCCGTCGTGCAGACGCTCGCCTGGCGACTCGACCTCGCACACGTCGACCCGCTCGGGACCTTCAACGGAATCTCGTCGGGCAACGAGCGCTTCAATCCCGGGATCCCTGTCTTCCTCCGGGCCATCTCGGGTCACCGGGACACCGGTCTGACGACGTGCCCGGGCGAGCGACTCTACGCCCTGATCCCGGCGCTCGCGCAGCGCGCCGCCGCGCTCGGGCTGCCGAAGGTCTACGCGCCGGCCGCGAGACAGGACGAGACGGGGGGCTTCAGGCTCACCGCGAGGCTCTCCTCACCGCTCCCGTGGTCGGCCACTGTCGTCGACTCGTCGGGTGTCGAGCTCGGTCATGCGAGCGGCACCGGTGCCGCGGTCGACTGGGTCTGGCGGCCCGCAGGCACGATCCCGGCGGGCGTGC
>JACDBY010000211.1 GCA_013694685.1 Actinomycetota bacterium | reverse complement strand
CTTCGTGTGATCGTTGGTTCACGTCGAGAGCCCGAGGTCACGCACAGCGTCGTGCACTCCGAGTGTACTGCGCGCCGCCGCGCTCATTGCGACGCGGCGTACCGCCATTCGACCTCCTGCGTCCCGTCGAGTCCGACGAGCCTCGCCAGCTCGGGGGTCAGCTCGAACTGGCGGCCCGAGGCGACGAGCTCGTTGTCGATCACCTCCGTCAGGACAGTGTCGCCGCCGTATCGCACGAGGAGCTTCGCCCCACAGGGAAGCACGGGATGCGTCACGCCGAGAGAGCGCCCGGTGAGGATAAGTCCGCAGGTCGTCCGCTCCGCGTCCTCGAGCGGTGGTCGCGGAGCCGCGAGCGCCTCGTACCAGCCGCCCCCCGCCGCGATCGCGCTCCGGATCGGCTGCGCCGGGTCGGCCTGGCGCTGCTCGACGACCGCGATCGCCGCGAGACCCGCGAGAAGCGCCGTCGCGCCGAGCGCCAGGAGCCGTTGAGCCACCCGCGCGCTCACTCGGTCTCCTCGGCGACGACGCTGAGCCCCAGCTCGTCGAGCTGCACCGGTGTGATCGCCGTCGGTGCGCCCGACATGGGATCGAGGCCCGCCTGGTTCTTCGGGAACGCAATGACGTCCCGGAGGTTGGGCTCGCCCGCGAGCACCATGGTCATCCGGTCGACACCGAGCGCGATCCCACCGTGCGGCGGCGCACCCATCGCGAGAGCGTCGAGCAGGAAGCCGAACTGCGCTCGCTGCTGCGTCTCGGTCAAAGCGAGCAGGTCGAAGACGCGCGCCTGCAGGTCGGGTTCGTGGATACGGAACGACCCGCCGCCGAGCTCGTTGCCATTCACGATGATGTCGTACGCGTTGGCGAGGGCTTCCCGTGGCTCGTCGTGGAAGCGGTCGCGCCAGTCGTCGGTGGGGCGCGTGAACGGGTGATGGACGGCAGACCAGCGCTCTTCGTCGGCATCCCACTCGAACATCGGGAAGTCCGTCACCCAGAGGAAGGTAAACGTGGAGTCGTCGATCAAGCCCAGCTCGCGCCCGAGCTGGAGCCGCAGCTGGCCGAGCACCCTCGAGGTCAGCGCCCAGTCGTCGGCGGCGAAGAGCAGCGTCTCGTTCGGCCCGGGCGAGAGCGTTTCAAGCTCCCGCTCCGAGAGGAATTTTGCGATCGGCGAGCGCAGCTCGCCCCTCTCGTCGCGGGTGAGATAGGCAAGACCCTTGGCTCCACGCTCCTTGGCGAGCTCCTCGAGCGTGGCGAGCTCCGCGCGCGAGAACGTCCGCGGCACACGCAAGGCTCGAACAGTCTCGGCGTTTGCGAACACCGCGAACTCGGAGCCCCTCGTCACCTCGGTGACGTCCTCCAACTCGAGCGCGAATCGCGTATCGGGCTTGTCCGTCCCGTAACGGCGGTCGGACTCGGCGTATGTCATCCGCGGCCACGGAGTCGGGATCTCGATCCCGAGGCATTCGCGCCAGATCGCGGCGAACATCTCCTCCATGAGCCGGAAGAGCTCGTCCTTGTCGGGGAAGCTCGTCTCCATGTCGAGCTGGGTGATCTCCTGGACGCGATCGGCGCGGAGGTCTTCGTCCCTGAAGCAGACGGCGATCTGGTAGTAGCGGTCGAAGCCCGCGATCATCGTCAACTGCTTGAGGATCTGCGGGCTCTGCGGCAGCGCGAAGAACCTCCCCTTGTGGAGCCGGCTCGGGACGACGAAGTCACGCGCTCCCTCGGGTGTCGACTTGTAGAGGATCGGCGTCTGGATGTCGAGGAATCCGGCGGCCTCCATCTGGCGGCGGATGATCCCGACCATCTGTGCCCGCAGCCGCAGGTTCCGCTGGAGCTTCTCGCGACGGAGATCGAGCCAGCGATAGCGCAGCCGCAGGGTCTCGTCCACGTTCTCCTCGTCGAGCTGGAACGGAAGCGGCGTCGAGCGCGAGACGACCGTGAGCTCGTCGACGGCGAGCTCGACCTCACCCGTGGGCATGCGATCGTTCACGGTCTCGGGGGAACGGGCGACGACCTCCCCTCGTGCCTGGAGCACGAACTCGTTCCGGATCTCGCCCGCGAGCTTCGCGGCCTCGGGCGCCCGCTCGGGGTTGACGACGAGCTGGGTGATTCCGCTCCGGTCGCGGAGATCGACGAATACGAGCCCCCCGTGGTCGCGTCGACGGGCCGCCCAGCCCGCGAGCGTCAGCGTGCGGCCGACGTGATCGGGTCGCGGCTCGCCGCACATAAGATCGCGCCAGCTCACCTCGAGAGCCTAGAGACCACGTCGTCGTGGGCGACCGTCCGGTCGGCCTCGCCGGGGGTGCGGAGCGTGGCGCTCTCGGTGCCGACGACGACCGTCCGTGCCGCACCGAGCCGGCGCGCCTGGGTGAGCTGACCCTTGATCGAGCGAGCGGCGTAGTCGGTCTCGGCGGCGATCCCCGCCCGCCGGAGCGCGGCGAGCCAGGAGGCGACGAGCGGCCGGGGCACGCC
>JACDBY010000198.1 GCA_013694685.1 Actinomycetota bacterium | reverse complement strand
GCCGGCCGAGCTCTATCACGTGTCGCGCGACGGGCTTGCGGGCGGTCTCTCGCGGGCGCTCGTCGTCTCGAACTTCCCGATCTCGCTCGTCGCGATCGCGCTCGTGCTCGTCGCGATGCAGACGCTTCGACGCCGCGCCTGGACCGTCGGCGCGCCGGCGATCGCACTCTGCGCGGTCACGGCCTGGCCGGGAGTCGTCGACCAGGCCGACCTCGATGCGCGCCCGGTGAACGCCCTGCCGGCGCTCGGCGTCCTGCTCGCCCTGGGACTGACGCTGGCTGCCCGCCGCCGGGCCGGCACCGGGTTCGCGCCGCGACTGCCGCTAGACCCGCTCCGGCTCGGTGTCGGCGTCCTTGCCCTCCTCGGCTCGATCCCGTGGCTCGCGGCCGAGCTCGGCTTCTACCTCGCCGAAGGGGTCTTCATCATGGAGCGCCGCGGTGTCGAGCCCGACGGGACGGTGCTCGCCGCCGTCCATCTCGGCCACCACCACGGTCTCGACGGAACGCTCCTCGTCGCGAGCGCGCTCCTCCTCACTCGCGTCCGCCTGACCCCGGGGCGACTCGCGACGGTGACCCGCCTGTACCTGGCGCTCGCGTTCGCCTACGGCGCGGTCAATCTCGTCCAGGACGCGTGGAACGAGCAGCTCGTCAAGCGTGACTGGGTCGGCTGGAAGATTCCCTCGGCCCTCGAGCCGCGGCCGGAGCCCGTTTGGCTCGTCGTCCTCGCCCTCGCCGCCGCGGCTGCCCTGGCCCTACGCCGAGACGAGAAGAGCACGTGTCCGACTGAAGTCGGACACGGGGTCGGACACGGGGGTCGGACAGGAAGGCGGACGCGGGGTCGAACGTAGACTCCTGCGCGTGAACGACGAGGCTCAGGTGCTCGCTCGAGCGGCGGAGCTCGCGGCGGACTGGGTCGCGTCCGCACCCGAACGGCCGATTCCCGCCCGGGCGACGGTCGCGGAGCTCAGAAAGACGCTCGGCGGAGCCTTGCCGGAAGGCCCGACACCCGACCGCGAGGTCGTGGAGTCGCTCGCGCGCGACGCCGAGCCAGGGCTCACATCCATGGGCTCGGGACGCTACTTCGGGTTCGTGATCGGCGGCACCCTCCCGTCGGCCCTCGCCGCCGACTGGCTCGTCTCGGCCTGGGACCAGAACGCGGGCCTCCTCCTCCCGACACCCGCAGCGGCCGTGATCGAGGAGACTGCCGGCAGGTGGGTGCGTGAGCTCCTCGGCCTGCCCGACGCCGCCTCGTTCGCCTTCGTCACGGGCTGCCAGATGGCGCATACGACAGCGCTCGCCGTCGCGCGCGACACCGTGCTCGACCGCGCCGGTTGGAGTGTCGGTGAGCGCGGGCTCCAGGGCGGCCCCGCGCTGCGGATCGTGGCGGGCGACAAGCGGCACGTCACCGTCGACCGGGCTTTGCGGCTGCTGGGTGTGGGGGCGGATCAGGTGCGGCTCGTTCCCTGCGACGGTCAGGGGCGCATGCTGGCCGGGCTTCTCCCGGGCGTGCTCGCCGAGGCGGACGGCCCGACGATCGTCTGTGCGCAGGCGGGGGAGGTGAACACGGGCTCGTTCGACGACTTCCCGGCGGTCGCCGACGCCTGCGAGGCGGCGGGTGCCTGGCTCCACGTCGACGGCGCCTTCGGGCTCTGGGCCGGCACGAGCCCGCGCTTCCGGCAACTCGTCGCCGGCGTGGAGCGCGCCGACTCGTGGGCGACGGACGCGCACAAGTGGCTGAACGTCCCGTACGACTGTGGGATCGCCTTCTGCGCCGATCCCGCCGCTCATCGGCGCTCGATGAGCGCGACCGCCTCGTACCTCGTCCAGGTCGACGAGTCGGAGGGGCGCGAGCCGCTGGCCTACGGGCCCGAGTTCTCGCGCCGCGCACGCTCGGTGCCCGTGTACGCGGCGATCCGCTCGCTCGGCCGCTCAGGTGTGACGGAGCTCGTGGAGCGCTGCTGCGATCACGCTCGCGCGTTTGCCGGGCGCATCGCCGGGCTACCAGGCTGCGAGGTGCTGAACGACGTCGTCCTCAACCAGGTGCTCTTCCGGTTCGTTGACGACGCCACGACCACGCGCGCGCTCGCAGCCGTGCAGGACGGCGGCGAAGCCTGGATGAGCGGGACGACCTGGGACGGGCGCCCGGCGATCCGGCTCTCCGTCTCGAGTTGGCGGACGACGGAGGAGGACGTCGAGCGGACGGTTGCGGTGTTCGAGAGGGCGCTGAGGCGCGGCTGAAGCCACGCCTCGGGGGTCAGTCCTCGGCAGGGGCGGCGGCTGCCTGGGCGGCGATCTCCGAGACGACGGACGGGTCGGCCAGCGTCGTCGTGTCGCCGAGCGGCCGGTTCTCGGCGATGTCTCGGAGCAGGCGACGCATGATCTTCCCGGAGCGGGTCTTCGGGAGCTCGGGCGTGAAGACGATGTTGGCGGGCTTCGCGATCGGCCCGATCTTCCGCGCGACGTGGTCTCGGAGCTCCTCGAGCATCTCGAGCGAGCCGTCCTCGCCACCCTTCAGGGTCACGTAGGCGACGATCGCCTGCCCGGTCGTGGGGTCTGCTCGACCGCAGACGGCCGCCTCGGCGACACGCTGGTGGTCGACGAGGGCCGACTCGACCTCGATCGTCGAGATCCGGTGGCCCGACACGTTCATCACGTCGTCGACGCGCCCCAGCAGCCAGAAGTCGCCATCCGCGTCGATCCGGGCCCCGTCGCCCGCGAAGTAGACGCCGGGGAAACGCTCCCAGTAGGTCGAGCGGAAGCGCTCGTCATCACCGTGGATACCGCGCGTCATCGCGGGCCACGGCTCCTCGAGCACGAGGTAGCCGCCACCCTGCTCCACCTTCTCGCCCTGCTCGTTCACCACCGCGGCACGTATGCCGGGGAACGGCTTCGTGGCCGAGCCGGGCTTCGTCGTCGTCACGCCGGGGAGCGGCGTGATCAGGATCATCCCCGTCTCGGTCTGCCACCACGTGTCGACGATCGGACATCGGCCGCCGCCGACCTGCTCGTGGTACCAGATCCACGCCTCGGGGTTGATCGGCTCGCCGACCGACCCGAGGAGGCGCAGCGAGCTCAGGTCATGCCCTGCGGCGTGCTCCGGCCCCCACTTCATGTGGGCGCGGATCGCAGTCGGCGCGGTGTAGAGGATGGTGACGCCGTAGCGCTCGACGAGCGCCCACCAGCGCGCCTTGTCCGGGAAGTCGGGCGTCCCCTCGTAGAGCACCGAGGTGGCACCGTTGCAGAGCGGCCCGTAGACGATGTAGCTGTGCCCGGTGATCCAGCCGATGTCGGCGGCGCACCAGTAGACATCGGTCGTCGGTTTCAGGTCGAAGGCGTAGTGGTGGGTCGTGGCGGCGCCTACGAGGTAGCCGCCGGTCGTGTGCGTGATGCCTTTCGGCTTCGCAGTCGTGCCCGACGTGTACATCAAGAAGAGAAGGTCCTCCGCGTCCATCGGCTCGCACGGGCACGACGCGGGGTCGTCTGGGACGTCGAAATCGTGGAGCCAGTGGTCGCGGCCGTCCTGCATCGAGACGTCGTGACCGGTGCGGCGGACGACGAGGCAGGCGTGGATCCCCGGCGCGGCCGCCATCGCCTCGTCGGCGGTGCGCTTGAGCGGGACGGTCGACCCACGCCGCCAGGCCTCGTCCTGGGTGATCAGCACCTCGCAGCCCATGTCGTTCGCGCGGTCGGAGAGCGAGTCGGCCGAGAATCCTCCGAAGACAACCGTGTGCGGCGCTCCGAGGCGCGTGCAGGCGAGCATCGCGATCGGGAGCTCGACGACCATCCCCAGGTAGATCGCGACCTTCGTGCCCTTGCGAACGCCGAGCTCCTTGAGCACGTTCGCCATCCGGACGACCTGTTGCTGGAGCTCCGCGTAGGTGAGCGAGGAACGCTCTCCCTCCGGCTCGCCCTCCCAGAAGTACGCGACCCGGTTTCCGAGGCCGGCCTCGACATGACGGTCGACGCAGTTGTAGGCGACGTTGAGCGTGCCGCCGAGGAACCACCGGGCGTACGGCAGCTTCCATTCCGACACCGTCGAGAAGTCGTCGAACCACGTCACGCGCTCACGGGCCTCGCGCGCCCAGAACTCCTCAGGCTCGAGGTCGTAGAGCTCGGCGGTGGCGTTCGCCCGGGAGGCGAACTCGGGATGGGGCGGGAAGCGGCGCTCCTCGTCGAGGAGCGTCTCGATCGCCCGATCGCTCATCGAGCTGCGGCGAGCGTCCGGGTCGGGTCGAGGTCGTACGGGAACTCGGTGATCGTCTCGACACCGTCCTCGGTGACGAGCAGCGTGTCCTCGAGCCTGACGCCGCCGAAGCCGTGCCGGTAGAGACCCGGCTCGAGGGTGATCACGTCACCGACGACGAGCTCGTGACCGATCTTGCCGAGCGACGGCGACTCGTGCACATCGAGCCCCACACCGT
Source organism: Actinomycetota bacterium (assembly GCA_013694685.1). Taxonomy (GTDB): domain Bacteria; phylum Actinomycetota; class Thermoleophilia; order Gaiellales; family Gaiellaceae; genus Gaiella. The sequence continues at coordinate 7,440 of JACDBY010000198.1, read as the reverse complement.
GACCGAGACCGTGGTAGAAGCCGTCCCGCAGCACCGTCCCCTCGGGCACCGACATCTGCGTGGGATGGCCGCGCTCCTCGTAGAACGCGCAGACGGCGCGATGCACGGCGCCGCCGTTGACGCCGGCCCGGGCGAGCCCGCGCGCGAGCTCGAGCGCCTCGAGTGTCTGCTCGTGCCACGTCGCGATCTCGGAGTCGGGCGAGCCGACAGCGAAGGTGCGCGTCATGTCGGAGAAGTACGCGCTTTCGCCGTGGCGCGGGAAGAGGTCGCACACCAGGACGTCGTCGTTCGCGAGCCGTCCCGAGCCTCGGTCGTGACCGTCGGCCGCCTGCGGCCCGCGGGCGACGATCAGGTCGTCGCCGCGGCAGCCGTGCTCGCCGAACTTCTCGATCGCCGCCGCCTGGAGGAGCTCGCACGTCAGCGGCTCGCCGTCGACGGCACGGCCGCCATCGCCGGGCTCCGATCGGGTGAGGAGGTCGACGATCGCGCTCATTCCCGCCTCGGCCGCCCGCGACGCCGCGCGGATGCCGTCCAGCTCCTGCGCGGTCTTGCGGCGGCGACGGTCGTCGAACGCACGCTGGTCGACGTGGAGCTCGACGCCGTCCGCGCGGAGGGCGTCCGCGTGCCCCAGCGGGAAGCCCCGCGGCACGATCGCCTCGCGCAACCCGAGCGCCTTCGCGATCCTCACCGTCTGGACGAGCGGGATCTCGTAGATGTCGGCCCCATCGCGGATCAGGTCGTCGGCCGGAAAGGTCTCGGCCGGGACGATCTCGATCCCGGGGTCGACGGCGGTGATCCGATCGCCCTCGACGCTCCAGACCACGGCAACACGGCGACCTTCGAGCTCCGCGTACCGGAAGGGATCGCCGATCTCGACCGGCACTGCGTGCCGCAGATCCGTCGACCGAATGGTGTCGCCGATCAGAAGGACGTTCGGCACAGGCGCAACCCTACTCGACGAGGTTCTCGCAGAACGAGAGCACGTCTGGCCCCTTCATGAGGCCCAGACGTCGGCGCTGAGATGGCACACGATTGGCACAGATCCGTTGCATTCTCGGACAACGATCTCGATAGGATTCGCAGCGGGTGGTGGGTTGGGGTGCCCCTACGAGCGGCCACTCGATTCTCTAGGCTGCACGCCGGTGGGACCGCTCGACGAGCTTCGCGTCCGGCTGGCTGAGGGCGCAGACCTGCGGCATGCGGCTGGCGTGCTCGGCTGGGATCAACGTGTGACGATGCCGTCGCGCGGCACGGAGGCGCGCGCCGAGCAGCTCGCGACGCTCGGCCGGATCGCCCACGAGCGCTTCGTCGACGACGAGGTCGGACGGCTGCTGGACGCATGCGAGCCTCTCGTCGAGAAGCTTCCGTACGACTCGGACGACCGCAGTCTCGTCCGCGTCACCCGACGTGACTGGGAGAAGGCCCGGCGGGTGCCGACGAAGCTCCGCACGGAGATGACGCGCGAAGCCGCCCGCGGCCACCACGCCTGGGTCGAAGCGCGGCGAACGAGCGACTTCGCGTCCTTCCTGCCCTACCTGCGGCGCAACCTCGAGCTGCGCCGGCAGTACGTCGACTGCTTCGAGTGGTCCGACAGCCCGTACACCCCGCTGCTCGACGACTTCGAGCCGGGGATGCAGACGACCGAGGTGCGCGAGGTGTTCGCCGTCCTCCGGCCCGCGTTGACCGAGATCGTCGCGTCCGCGCCCGAGGTCGACGCGTCGTTCCTGACCGGCAACTTCCCGCCCGAGAAGCAGCGCGAGCTCGGCGAGCGGATGCTCGCGACCCTCGGCTTCGAGGAGGAGACCTGGCGGCTCGACCGGACGGCACACCCCTTCTGCACGTCGTTCTCGAACCGTGACGTCCGGCTCACGACCCGCTATCAGCCGGACGATCTCGAGTCGATCTGGTCGTCGCTCCACGAGGCGGGGCACGGGCTCTACGCGCACGGCAACGCCGACAGCCTCACCCGGTCATCGCTCTCCGGCGCTCCCTCGCTCGGCGTGAATGAGTCGCAGAGCCGGACGTGGGAGAACCTCGTCGGGCGGAGCCGACCCTTCTGGGAGCACTGGTACAAGCCGCTGCAGGAGACGTTCCCGTCGCTCGACTCCGTCGAGCTCGACGACTTCGTGCGGGCGATCAACCGGGCCGAGCCGGGTCTGATCCGGGTCGATGCGGACGAGACGACCTACAGCCTCCACATCATCCTGCGCTTCGAGCTCGAGCAGGAGCTCCTCGAAGGAGCCGTGGCGCTCGAGGATCTGCCCGACGTGTGGAACGCGCGGATGAAGGAGTTCCTCGGCGTGGACGTGCCGGACGACGCGCGTGGGGTCCTGCAGGACGTCCACTGGTCGGGCGGCGCGCTCGGGTACTTCCCGACCTACGCGCTCGGGAATGTCATCTCGCTCCAATTCTGGCGGGTCGTGCGCGAGGCGCTGCCCGATCTCGATGCCCAGCTCGCGGCCGGCGATCCCCTGCCGCTCTCCGACTGGCTGCGGGACAACCTCTACGCGCTCGGTCGGAAGCTGACGCCCAAGGAGACGATCGAGCGGCTCGCCGGCTCGCCGACGATCGACCCCGAGCCGTACCTCGCGTACTTGCGTGAGAAGAGCGCCGCCCTGGCCGTGTGAGCGCGGCTCTCCCGATCCTCGGCGACCACGAGCAGTCGACGATCCGCGACGCGTTCGCCGCGCTCGAGCGCGATGTCGCGGTAACCCTCGAGCTCGGCCCGTCGGCCGCACCGGTGACGCTTCTTGCCGCCGGCGGTCGCGAGCTCGACACGAACGCGGCGACCCGCGCGATCGTCGAGGCAGTGTGCGCTCTCGGGCGCTTGCAACAGGCTGGTACGACGTCGGCCGGCGATCGGCCTCGAGACTCGCACGAAGGCATCGTGCGGTTGGCGGTGCTCGAGCACGAGGAAGCGGGGCCGTGGCCGCGGACGACGATCGCAGGCCCGACGGGCGTCGGTCTCCTCTACCTCGGGATGCCCGCCGGCTACGAGCTCGCGACGCTCGTCGGAGCGATCATCGAGGCCGGACGCGCCGAGCCGGGGCTCTCGGTCGCGACTCTCGACCGCGTCACCGAGCTCGACCGGGACGTCGCGATCGACGTCTTCGTCACACCGACCTGACCACATTGCCCGCCGGCCGTGCTGCTGGCGACGAGGCTCGCGCTCGCATCGCCCCGCATCACCGCACGCGGCATCGAGGCGTCGGAGTTCGCGGTCGAGGCCGAGCGCCACGGGGTGCGCGCGGTTCCCGCGATCGTCGTCGACGGACGGTACGCGTGGGCCGGGTCGGTGCCGGAGGCGGTCTTCGTCGAACGTCTGCTCGGCGCGGCCTAGTAGCCGCGAGAAATGCGACGCGCTAACGCTGCAGTTCTCGCGGGTTGGGAAGCTTCTATCAATACGAATCGCACCTAAACTCGAACGCGTGGACGCCATCGACCGGGCGAACGGGTTGCTCGAGCAGTACGCAGCGCTCGCACGTGCCGAGCTCCCGCGCGACACACCGGTCTTCGACGCGCACACTCATCTCGGCGCCGACATCGACGGGATGATCGGCGACCGGGACGAGCTCCTCGGTATCCAGCGCGCGTACGGGATCACGCGGTCGAACGTCTTCTGCCTCGACGAGCCCGACCGGCACCCCTGCTTCACCGCCGCCAACGAGCGGACACTCGACCACGCGGCGGCGGCGAGCGGCGAGCTGATCCCGTTCGTCCGGCTCGACCTCGACGAGTCGCCGATCGAGGAGGCCACGCGGTGCATCGACCTCGGCGCGCGCGGCGTCAAGCTCCACCCCCGGGCCCAGCGGTTTCTGCCCGACGACCCGCGGCTCGAGCCGGTGTTCGAGCTCGCCGCCGACCGGCGCGTGCCAATCCTCATCCACGGCGGTCGTGGCCTGCCGCCGATCGCCGACTCGCTCGCCCGCCTCGTCTCCCGGCACGAGCCGCCGGCGTTGATCATCGCCCACGCCGGGATCATCGACCTGGCCGCCCTGGCGGAGAACTTCGCCGGACGTCCCGGGGTGTTCTTCGACACCTCGGTCTGGAGCCCGCTCGACCTCCTCGACCTCTACCGGCTCGTCCCGCCCGAGCAGATCGTCTACGCCTCCGACTACCCCTACGGACGGCAGCCGAACTCATTGCTCATGACCGTCCGCACCGCGCGAGCGTCGGGGCTCGACGACGGGCAGCTTCGCTGCCTGCTGCACGACACGGCCGCGCGCATCGCCGACGGCGAGAAGCCGATCGCGCCGACCGCGCCGACCGGCCCGACCGAGCTCTCGCACCCCATCACGTTCCTGCGGATCCACCAGTACCTGACCATGGCCTCGGCGATGCTCTGGCTCCGCCACCCGTCCGACGACTTCGGGGTGATCGGGCTCGCGCTGAACGCGTGTGACGAGCGCTCGAACGGACACCGGGCCGCGACCGACCAGATTCGCGAGCTCCTCGTCGCGACACAGGACCTCTGGAGCCTCGCGTCCGAGACGGACGGCGACGTCGATCGGGGCCGGGCCCAGCGCGGCGCTTTCCGGCTGGCGCACCTGGCGAGCATCCTCGCGGTCACGACCGCGGCGTAACCCGGACGAGCGCCGGACAGGTCCGGCGCCTACGACGGTGTGACGGCTGCGAGCGCCCGGTCGGCGAGCGTCGCGAGGAGCGTCCGCTTCCAGAGGGTCTGCGGATTGCCGGGCAGGCCGGCGAGCGGGTCGCCGGTGTCGAGCTCCCGCGGGATGTTCGCGACACCGGCGGCAACCAGACGCGTCTCGTCGCCGCGACGCGCGGCTGCGACCGAGACGAGCGGGAAGCTGAAAGCGGCACGCTCACCGACGCGCTCGTAGGCGGAAGCGTCCGGCGGGCCGGGCAGGTTTACGGCGACCACGAGCTCCCCTGGCTCGAGCGCGAGCAGCGACCGGTTCTCGTCCGTGGGACGCCGATAGAGCTCGAGGAGCGGCAGCTCGCGAGCGCCGCCGCGGGAGCGGATCTCGACGGTCGCGCCACACGCTGCCAGAGCGGGCGCGAGGTCGGACGGGTGCGCTGAGATGCAGTCCCCGGTCTCCAGGTTGTGCTTCCGGTGATCGCCGATCTGCGCGTAGCACGTGTCTCCACCGCCGAGCCAGCAGTGCCATTCCTCGCCGCGGTAGTACCAGCAGCGCGTGTGCTGGCAGAGGTTGCCGCCGACCGTGCCGACGTTGCGGATGAGCGACGAGGCGGCGAGCGACGCCGCCGTGCGGACCGCGGCGTACGGCTCGAGCTCGGGCGCCTCCGCGAGCGTGGCGAGCGTCACCGCTGCGCCGATCGTCAGACCGTCGGCGTCCTGCTCGATGGTGCCGAGGCCGGACGCGCCGAGATCGACGAGTGCCGTCGGGTCGCGGATGCCCCGATCGATCTGACCCGCGAGGTCGGTACCGCCGCCCATCGGCACGGCGCCGTCCTCGCCGAGGGCGACGAGCGCGTCGTCGAGCGACTCCGGGCGAACGTAGCTCGTCACGCGAGGGCTTCCAGGACTCGCGCGGGGGTCAGCGGCAACGCGTCCGCGCGGCGACCGGTCGCGTGCGCGAACGCGTTCGCGATCGCGGCGGCGGTGGGCACGATCGGGGGCTCGCCGAGACCCTTCGCACCGAGGTTCGGGAGATTCTCGTCCGGCCGGTCGACGAAGTCGACGACGATCTCCGGCGTATCGGCGATCGTCGGCACCTTGTAGTCGTCGAGGTGGCCGTTCACGGGCATGCCCGTCGTCGGGTCGACGAGGAGCTCCTCGCTGAGCGCGTAGCCGATTCCCTGGACGACGCCACCCTCGACCTGGCTCGCGGCGGTGAGCGGGTTCACGATCCGGCCGACGTCGTGCACGGCGACGACGCGCTCCACGCTGACGACACCCGTTCCCGGGTCGACCGCGACCTGCGCGATCTGGCAACCGAACGTGTTCACGCGGAAACCTTCGGGGTTGGGGCCGCGGGTGCCCGAGCCGTCGATCGTCGCGTTGCCGAGCTTGCCCGTCACCTCGGTGACGTCGACGTCGAGAGCGCCGTCGCGGGAGACGATTCTCCCGTTCGAGATCGTGAGGTCGTCGGCCGCGATCTCGAGCACGTCGGCCGCGAGCCCGAGGAGCGCCCTGCGTGCCTTGCCTGCTGCGCTCCGGACCGCCGGCATCACGGCGGGCGTCGTCATCGAGCCGCCCGAGACGGGCGCGTAGAGGTTCGGGCCTGTGTCGCCTCCCCGGGCGACGACGTGGTCGAGCCGCAGCCCGAGCTCCTCCGCCGCGACGATCCGGGCTGCGGTCAGAGTGCCCGTCCCGATGTCCTGGATCCCGGTGGTCACGAGCGCGCGGCCGTCCGCGTCGAGGCGGACGCTCGCGTGCGCGGGCGGGCCACCGCCGCCCCACCAGATCTGGGTCGCGCAGCCCATCCCCCGCAACAGCCCGTCGTCTCCCAGCGCGCGGAGGACGTCGCGATTCGACCAGCCCGCGAGCTCCGCCGCCCGGTCGTAGCAGGCGAGAAGCCGCTTGCTCGAGTACGGCAGGTCGGACCCCTGGTCGCGGTCGACGTGGTTTAGCCGCCTGAGCTCGAGCGGATCGAGGTCGAGCGCCACCGCAAGCTCGTCCATCGCCTGCTCGAGCACGGTCACGCCCTCGACGACGCCCGGGGCGCGGAACGCGTTCTGCGCCCGCAGGCTCGTGCGCACGGGGAAGACCATCGCGCGGACGTTGGCACAGGCGTAGAGCGAGAGTGCGGGCTCGCCGACGGGGAAGACCCAGCCACCCGCGCCCATGTCGACCACCGCGGCGAGCTCGACCGCGGTCAGCGTGCCGTCGCGGCGCGCACCGAGCGTCACCGTCTGGCGTGTCCGCGCGCGCCGACCGCCGACGATCTGATCCTCGTGCCGGGAAAGCGCGAGCCGGACGGGGCGACCCGACGCGCGAGCGAGCTCCGCCGCAAGCAAGGCCTCGACCCCTGCGCCCTGCTTCCCGCCGAAGCCACCGCCGATGAACTCCGCCAACACTCTGACCTGCTCGTTCTGCAGGCCGAAGCGACGCGCGAGCTCGCGGCGTGCGTCGAAGATCCCCTGGGTGGAGACCCAGGCGGTGAGGGAGTCGCCCTCCCAGTGAGCGACGGCCGCATGCGGCTCGAGCGGCGTCTGCACGTGCGCCGGCGTCTCGCACGTGAGCTCGACCCTGACGTGGGCCTCGGAGAGCGCCGCGTCGGGATCGCCGCGCAGCTTCTCCTCGGGCTCCTCCGTGAAGCGCTGCTCCTCGAGCCCCGTGTCGAGCTCGAGCGGCGCCACGGTCTCGAGCTCGGGCGCGAGCGCAACGAGCGCGGCTGCGGCCGCCTCGAGCGTGTCCGCCGCGACCGCGGCGATCGGCTGGCCGGCCCAGGACGGCTCGGCGGTCAGCACCGGTTCGCCCGTCATCGTGAACGGGCCGTCCGGACCTAGCAC
>JACDBY010000099.1 GCA_013694685.1 Actinomycetota bacterium | reverse complement strand
GTGTGCCCGCCGCGGTCGCGGTTGCCCGCGGTCGGGGTGGTCTCGACGCGCTCCTGATGCTGCCGCTCGGGGCCTCGGCGGCGATGCTCGGCTTCGGATTCCTGCTCGCGTTCGACGCACCGCCGCTCGAGCTGCGCTCGTCGGCGATCCTCGTCCCGATCGCACAGGCGCTCGTCGCGATCCCCTTCGTCGTGCGGGCGCTCGCGCCCGCCCTGCGGGCCGTGGATCCGCGCCTCCGCGAGGCGGCGGCCATGCTCGGCGCCGCTCCCCGTCAGGTGCATCGGCTCGTCGACCTGCCGCTCCTCGCACGTCCCCTCGCCGTCGCGACGGGCCTCGCGTTCGCCGTCGCGCTCGGCGAGTTCGGCGCCACGGTGTTCGTCTCGCGCGCAGACCGCCCCACCGTGCCGGTCGCGATCTTTCGCTTCCTGGGCAGACCCGGGGCCGAGAACGTCGGGACGGCAGCGGCCCTCTGTGTCGTCCTGGCGGCGCTCGTGGCCGCGGTCGCTCTTCTCTCCGAGCGTGCGGTGGTGGGGCGGAGCGCACGGTGAGACTCGAGCTCGAGTCGGTCGGCGTCCGCCTCGAAGGACGCGCGATCGTCACCGATGTGTCGTTCTCGCTCGCCGACGGTGAGCGGCTCGCGTTGCTCGGGCCGAGCGGATCCGGCAAGACGACCGTCCTGCGAGCGATCGCAGGGCTCGTCCGCCCGACCGAGGGGCGGGTCGTGCTCGGTGGCCGTGACGTCTCGCGTACTCCGCCCCACCGGCGCGGCATCGGGCTCGTCTTCCAGGACGCTGCCCTCTTTCCTCATCGCGACGTGGCCGGGAACGTCGGTTTCGGCCTCCAGGTTGCAGGTGTGAGCGCGAGCGAGCGCCTCGTGCGCGTCCGCGAGGCGCTCGCCCTCGTCGGGCTGGCCGATGCCGAGCGGCGCGACACGACGACCCTCTCGGGTGGCGAGGCGCAGCGGGTCGCGCTCGCCCGCGCGCTCGCCACCCGACCCGAGGTCCTGCTCCTCGACGAGCCCCTCGGAGCCCTCGACGGCCCGCTACGTCTGCGGTTGCAGACCGACCTGCGGCAGCTCTTCGAGCGGCTCTCGCTGACCGCCGTTCACGTCACGCACGACGTGGGCGAGGCATTCGCGCTGGGTGACCGCGTCGCGATCATGCGCGCGGGCCGGTTGGCGCAGATGGCGCCGCCCGACGAGCTGTGGAGGCGTCCCGCCGACGACTGGGTGGCCCGGTTTCTCGGGATGCGGAACATCGTCGTCGACGGTGAGCGCGCGACCGTGACCCGGCCGGAGGCCGTGCGTGTCGGTCCCGGTGACGACGCGGTCGTCGTCTCGGCCGAACGCGACGGTGCCGTTCGTCGGCTCGTGGTGCGCTGCGGAGACGGCAACGAGCTCGAGTCGGTCTCGATCGGCGTCGACGCACCGCGGGTTGGCGACCGTGTGGCGGTCGAGGTGGATCCTGCCGGCGTGGCCGAGGTGCCTGTGTGGGGAGAGCACGTGTCCGACTGAAGTCGGACACAACGCCAGACCCAGACGGCTAGCCGCTCACTCCCACTCGATCGTCGCGGGCGGCTTCGACGAAAGGTCGAGCGCGACCCGGTTGACGCCGGGCACCTCGTTGACGATCCGGCTCGAGATCGTGTCGAGCAGCTCGTGCGGCAGGCGCGCCCAGTCGGCCGTCATCGCGTCCTCGGACGTGACCGCGCGGATCACGATCGGGTAGGCGTATGTGCGCTCGTCGCCCTGGACGCCGACGGCCCGGATCGCGGGCAGCACCGCGAACGACTGCCAGAGCTCGCGGTAGAGCCCGGCACGACGAATCTCGTCCTGGATCACAGCGTCGGCCTCGCGCAGGATCTCCAGCCGCTCGTTCGTGACCTCGCCGATGATGCGAATCGCGAGCCCCGGACCCGGGAAGGGCTGGCGCCAGACCATCCGCTCGGGCATCCCGAGCTCTTCGCCGACGCGACGCACCTCGTCCTTGAACAGCAGGCGCAGCGGCTCGACGAGCTTCATGGCCATGTCCTCGGGCAGCCCGCCGACGTTGTGGTGGGACTTGATCTTCGCCGCGACCCCAACGTCGCCGCCCGACTCGATCACGTCGGAGTAGAGCGTCCCCTGGACGAGCCACTTGATGTCGCCGAGGCTTTCGGCTTCGGCTTCAAAGACTCGGATGAACTCTTCGCCGATCCGCTTGCGCTTCTCCTCGGGGTCGCTCACGCCCTCGAGCCGCGCGAGGAAGCGCTCCTGCGCCTGGACGTGCACGAGAGGGACGTGGAAGTGTCCGTCGAACGTCTCGACGACCTGCGCGGCCTCGTCCTTGCGCATGAACCCGTGATCGACGAACATGCACGTGAGCTGGTCGCCCACCGCCTTGTGCACGAGCAGCGCCGCGACCGCGGAGTCGACCCCGCCCGAGAGCGCGCAGAGCACGCGGTCGCTCCCGACCTGCGCGCGGATCCGCTCGACCTGCTCTTCGATCACGGCGGCGGGCGTCCACGCGGGCGGGGCCCCGGCCACGTTGTAGAGGAAGTTCTTCAGCAGGTCGTTCCCGTACGGCGTATGGACGACCTCGGGATGGAACTGGACGCCGTACTGCCTCGACTCGGGATTCTCGAACGCCGCGATCGGCGTCGACGGCGAGCCCGCGACCACCGTCGCTCCCTTGGGCGGCGCCGTCACCGAGTTGCGGTGGCTCATCCAGACGGTCTGCTCGTCCGGGAGCCCATCGAAGAGAGCGCCTTCCTTCGCCTCAAGCGCGGTCTTGCCGAACTCCGAGACCTCCGTGCGCTCCACCCGGCCGCCGAGGAGCTGCGCCTGGAGCTGCATGCCGTAGCAGATGCCGAGCGTCGGGATGCCCAGCTGCAGCAGCTCGGGATCCATCTGCGGCGCATCGTCCGCGAATACCGACGCCGGCCCTCCCGAGAGGATCAGCGCG
>JACDBY010000182.1 GCA_013694685.1 Actinomycetota bacterium | reverse complement strand
CCCCCTCGCGCGCGGCGAGCGCGGCCAACTCGGCCACGTCGGCGGCCGTCTCGGCGATCTGCAAAGGGACGCGCGCCGCGTCGCGCAGAGCCTTGCCGAGCGTCGCGTCATGAGTGGGCTCCTCGAGCTGTGCCCGCGCGCGCGAGTACGCACGGTGGTCGTCGTCCGCGAGCAGGAGCGCGCGATCGCCGAGTGCGGCCGCCTGCGCCGCAATCCCGGGCGCGCTCTCCCAGTCGGGTGACACACGCGCGACGAGTCGAACGAGCCCGGCCGCCATCACCGTCGCGAGCGCCGCGGCCGACCCGCCGGCCGGTCCGGGACCCGGCTCGGCAAGGACGTCGTGGAGCTGGCCGACCGTCACGCCGGCGAGCTCGATCCCGCTCGTCGTCCCGCTCATCCTGCGAGTCGGCGGCGCAGATGGGCGACGACCGCCGATGTCGGCTCGACACCCTCGGCCTGGAGCAGCGCCTCGAGGTCTGCGACCGCACGCGCCCGCAACCGCTCGTCGTGCTCGATCCGCTCGACGAGCGTCGCAAGCCCGCGACGCGCAGCAGGCAACTCCTTCGCGGCCTCAACCCACCCCTTGGGGGGCGTGGGTAGCGCGCGCAGGAGCTCGGCGATCCGTTCCTCGGGTGTCATCGGTTGTCGTCCATCTTCCCACCTGACGCGCGGGCGCCTGGTTTTCTTCCCGGCTCGAGCCTGTCCTTCAGACGGACGAGGCACCGGGAGATCCGGCTCGCGATCGTGCCGGCCGGCAACTCGAGCTCGACGCCGATCGTCAGATAGCTCTCGTCCCTGTAGAAGAAGCGATCGAGCACCTCGCGGCACTCCGGCGACAGGTCCTCGAGAGCCGCCCTGACGGCGAGGGCCTCGTCGAGGCGCGCCAGACTCTCGTCGACTCCCTCGGGAGGGGCCGCCACCGAGAGCTCGCGACCCGAGCGCCGCAGGGCGTCGACCGAGCAGCGACGGGCGGTCTGCGCTATCCACGGGCGGAGTGCGTCATCGTCGCGGAGCGAGTCGAGTCGCTCGTAGATACGCGCGAACACCTCCTGGAACACGTCCTCTGCATCGGTGTGAGGCAACCGGTACACGCGGCTCGCGATCGCGTGAACGTATCTCGCGTACCGGTCGACGAGCTCCGTCCACGCCCGGTCGTCGCCGACGCGGCAGAGCGCGACGAGCTCAGCGTCCGTCGCGGCATCCAACCGCGGCTGCACCGGTCTCGCCGTCAGCGGGATTCGGCGACGCGGAGCCGCTCGGCGAGGAGCTCGAGCAGCTTCCAGGTGACCTCGGGCCGCGACTCGGCAAAGCTCCGGAAGCTCCACACCGGCAGCGCGTACGCGCGGAGCCGCGAGGTGGCGGTGACGGTTGCCGAGCGCGCCGAGCGGTCGACCAGCGCAATCTCGCCGAACGACGCACCGGGTCCCAGCGTGCCGACCTCCTTGCCGCCCACGAACACCGACGCCGAGCCCGAATCGACCACGAAGAAGTTGAGGCCTCCCTCGCCCTCGGTCGCGATCGCCTGACCCTCGGAGAACTCGCGCTCGATGAAATCGCTCGCGAGCTGGCTCGCCGAGGCGTCGTCGAGCTCCGCAAAGATCGGGATACCACGAATCAGCTCGGGGCTCGGGGCTGCCACAGGCGCGACCTTACCGTTCTCGCGCGGCGGTGTCATCCTCGCACGCCTCACGTGCCTCGCGGAGCTCCTCGATCCTGAGCTCTGCCTGCTCGAGCCGTTCCGCGCACGCGCGGTAGAGATCCTCGCCGCGCTGCCAGAGCATGAGTGCCTCGTCGAGCGGGACGTCACCGCGCTCGAGCCGGGCGACGATGTCGTCCAGGTCTCGCTGCAGCTCCTCGAACGGCCGCTCGTCGGTCATCGGCCGACCTCCGGTCGGACGCTCACGAGCGAACCTCTTCGACGCGTGCCGCCAGCGCCCCGCGGGCGAGCTCGATCTCGATCCCCGCTCCGGGTGCGAGAGTCTCGGCATCGCGAACGACCGCCGTCGCCGAGCGGACGATCGCGTAGCCGCGGGCTAGCGTCGCCCGTGGAGAGAGCGCCTGGAGCCGTGCCGCGGAGCGGTCGAGGGTTGCCCGGCGACGCTCGACGTAGAGAGGCGGCGCCGCCGTCAGTCGCTCGCGCGCTCGGTCGAGCCGCGTCGTGTCCCGGGCGAGCAGGCGTTCGGTTCCCTGACCGAGCCGCTGCCGTGCACGACCGAGCGAGGCCCGGAGCTCGTCGAGATCCGGGACGACGAGACGGGCGGCGGCTGTGGGCGTCGGCGCCCGGCGGTCGGCGGCGAGATCGCAGAGTGGCTCATCCTGCTCGTGACCGACGGCCGAGATCACCGGCACGGGTGACGCGGCGACGGCGCGGACGACCCGCTCGTCGCTGAACGGGAGCAGGTCGTCGAAGCTGCCCCCCCCGCGGGTGAGGACCACCACGTCGACTTCCGGTGCCCGGGCGATCGCCTCCAGCGCGGCGACGATCCCGACCGCGGCCCGAGGCCCCTGGACGAGGGTCTCGGCGACCAGGATCGAGG
>JACDBY010000154.1 GCA_013694685.1 Actinomycetota bacterium | reverse complement strand
ACCTCGGCTGCCGCGGAGTGGACGGTCGCGCTGCCGTCGGCGTGGAGCACGACGCGCGCCGTGCAGTAGTCGTCGAAGCCCTCCGAGTAGCAGATGTTCTTGAACCCGAGCGCGAAGCCGACGCCGCGCTGGATCCCCTCGCCCGTCGTCGTGTTGCCTGCGCCGCCGGGAAGCCTGAGCGGGTCGCGCGGAAGCTCTTCCTGTAAAGGCTCCCGAAGCGCCGCGGTGCGCCGGATCACCTCACGGGTCGGGAGCGAGCCCATGACGAGCTGCCCCGTCGGCAACAGGTCACCGGGCTCGAGCGCGTTCAGGAGCCGCAGCTCGACCGGGTCGATCTCGAGCGAGGCCGCGAGCCGATCCATCTGCGCCTCGGCCGCAAAGCACGTCTGCACCGCGCCGAAGCCCCGCATGGCCCCGCACGGCGGGTTGTTCGTGTAGACGGCGGTCGACTCGACCAGGGCGTTGTCGACGCGGTACGGCCCGACCGCGAACGAGGCGGCGTTGGAGGCGACCGCGGTCGAGCTCGAGGCATACGCGCCCCCGTCGAGCAGGATGCGCATACGTACGCATGTGAGGCGCCCGTCGCGCGTGGCGCGATGCTCGCAATGGATCCGCGCCGGGTGGCGATGGACATGACCCGTGAAGGACTCCTCCCGGTCGTAGACCATCTTCACGGGACGGCTCGTGCGGAGCGCGAGCATCGCTCCGTGGATCTGCATCGAGAGATCCTCGCGTCCGCCGAACGCGCCGCCCACGCCGGAGAGGTGGATCCGCACCTGCTCGGGCCGGAGCCCGAGGCAGGGAGCGACCTGGTCGCGGTCGACGTGGAGCCACTGGGTCGCGACGTGGACGTCGATGCCCCCTTCGCCGTCCGGCACGGCGAGGCCCGACTCGGGGCCGAGGAAGGCCTGATCTTGGATGCCGACCTCGTAGGTGCCCTCGACGACGACGTCACCCGCGGTGTCCGGGTCTCCGTGCCGGATCACCAGGTGCCTGACGACGTTCGGGCGCGGGTCGTCCCGGTAGCCGTGCCCCATCGTGGGCCGGTCGGGATGGAGCGGCTCCTGCTCGAGGGCGCGCTCCATATCGACGACGGGCTCGAGCGCCTCGTACACGACGACGATCGCCTCGAGTGCCAGGGCGGCCTGCTCCGGGTGGTCTGCGGCCACGATCGCGACCGGCTCGCCGACGTAGCGCACCCGGTCGATCGCGAGCACAGGCTGATCGGCGAACTCGAGACCGTAGAGCTTGCTCCCGGGGACGTCGTCGTGTGTCAGCACTGCGCGCACGCCTGTGAGCGCGAGCGCCGGCGTGACGTCGACCGAGACGATCCGTGCGTGCGGATGGGGGCTCCGGAGCGTGTCAGCCCAGAGCATCCCGGGAGCGGAGAGGTCACTCGCATAGGCGAACTCACCCGTTACCTTCGGTCTGGCGTCCTCGCGCAGGACGCGCTCTCCGACCCGCCCGACGCGCAGCGCGGTGCGCTCGCGCGTCGCGCTCATGTCGCCCTCTCCGCGGCGAGCCGCACGGCGTCGAAGATCTTCACGTACCCGGTGCAGCGGCAGACGTTGCCCGAGAGCGCCTCGCGCATCTCGTCCTCGCTGGGGCTCGGCGTCCGCTCGAGCAGGTCGGCGACGGCAACGACGAGCCCAGGCGTGCAGAAGCCGCACTGGACGGCGCCCGTCTCGACGAACGCCTGTTGAACGGGGTGCAGCTCGTCTCCGTCTGCGAGGCCCTCGATCGTGACGACCTCGTGACCGTCGGACTGCGCCGCGAGCACGAGGCATGCGCACACCAGCTCACCGTCCAGGAGCACCGAGCACGAGCCGCACTCACCCTGCTCGCAGGCGTTCTTCGAGCCGGGGAGCTCGAGCGAGTCCCGGAGCAGCGTCAGCAGGCTCTCGCCGCCCCACAGGTCGGTGGCCTCGTGGCGCTCGCCGTTGACAGTCAGCACGATCCGCGTCACCGCAGGCACCTCGCGAGCGCTCGCTGCGCGAGGACGCGTAACGCGTGTCGCCGGTAGGCGGCGGTCGCGCGCACGTCGTCGATCGGGGACGCGGCGGTGGCGACGCGCTCGGGCAGCGCTCCTGCCTCGTCGAGCGGCACGGTGACCCGGATCGCCGTCTCGGCGGCCGAGCCGAAGGCGGCGCGGACCTCACCGGCCTCGTCGTCGACGACGACTGCGAGGGAGCAGATCGCGATCACCATCGCGTTTCGCGGCCCGACTTTCATGAACGTCTGCGGGCCGCCGCTCGGCGTGAGGCGGACGGCTGTCACGAGCTCGTCGGGGGCGAGCGCGGTGCGCTTGACCCCGAGCAGGAACTCCTCGAGCGGCAGGATCCGCACGCCGCGGACGCTTGCGAGCTCGACCCGGGCGCGCTCGACGAGAAGCGGCGGCAGCGCGTCCCCGGCGGGGGACGCCGTGCCGAGGTTGCCGCCGATCGTGCCGCGGTTCCTGATCTGGGGCGAGCCGACCGTCCGCGACGCCTCGGCGAGGGCCGGCAGCCGCTCCGCGAGCCGCCCCGAGAGAGCCTCCGTATACGTCAACCCGGCCCCTAGTCTCAGCTCGCCTCCGTCGGTCGTGAAGCCTCGGAGCTCGCCGAGCTCCGCGAGGTTGACGAGTGCCGGGGGGCGCGAGGCGCGGAAGTTGAGCTCGACCATGACGTCGGTGCCGCCCAGGACGAATCGGGCCTCGGGGAGATCCGACTTGAGACGGAGTGCCTCATCGAGGTTTCGTGGAGTGAGCACGTCCACGGCGGGTAGACAACCACACAACTGCGCTGGAGCGCCCAGAGACGTATGAACGCTTCTCGTCGTTGCGGGATGGACGACGGGCCGCGCCGACACTATGCGTCGACGTTCAGAGGTCGCCTTGCCTCGTCCACGACGACGCGTTCGTGCGGTCTCCGGGGTTTCGAGCTGGCCACCCCCCGACAGCGGTGCTTGCGGGCGCAGGCGGCGCGGCTGGTGGAGCCGCTCCCGGGGCCAGCGTAGGCCTACGTGCCGAACGGCCATGTGATAGGTAAGGCCGGTGCGCGCAGCGGCCGGGCGGATCCGGAGTGCCGTTGGGGCGCGCCTGCACCTCCAGCAGGTGCGCTCGGAGGCGGCTGCTCGTGCGGTCGAGCTCCGGCCGCTCGTCGAGCGACTCGCTAGCGAGGTCGGGGCGCTGCGGGACGAGCTCACGGCGGTGCAGGGCTCGCAGTCGGACGCCACCGCGCAGGTTCGCTCGCTCGCCCCAAGGCTCGAACGGATGGAGGCGACGCTCGCCGAAGCGCAGGGCGCGCTCGCGGACGGGCGCGAGGCGCAGATGCGGCACGAGCGGCTGAGCCGCGTGCACTACGACGACCTCGGTCGCCTGCGGACCGCGTTGACCGCGCTGCGCATTAGCGACGCCTATGCGGCGACATTCGCGAAGGCGCGACCGCTCGTCAGCGTTCCCATCGCCACCTACAACGCCGCCGAGCTCCTCGTGGAGCGGGCGCTCGCGTCGGTTCGCGCCCAGACGTACGAGGAGTGGGAGGTGGTTGTCGTCGGGGACGCCTGCACCGACAACACCGCGGCGCGGGTCGAGGCGCTCCGCGACCCTCGGATCCGCTTCGTGAACCTGCCGTTCCGAACGCTGGACGTCGACGACCCACACGAGCGCTGGCTCGTCTCCGGGTCAGGGCCGCAGAACGTCGCGGTGGCGCTCTCCCGGGGTGAGTGGCTCGCGCCGCTCGACGACGACGACGAGTTTCTCCCGGATCACATCGAGATCCTTCTCGACCTTGCACTCGCCGGGCGCTCGGAGCTCGCCTACGGCAAGATCGTCCGGCCGGACGGGCACGAGCACTTCGCTGCCCCGCCGGCCGCCGGACAGATCGGGATGCAGGCAGTTCTCTACCTCAGCTCGCTCGGCACGATATTCGAGTGGGATACGCGCTCGTGGGCCGTCGACGAGCCTGCCGACTGGAACCTCATTCGACGGATGCGCGAGGCGGGCGTCCTGATGGCCGCGACTGACACGCCCGTCACCCGCTACTACCCGTCGTTCAGCATGCGCGTGTGAGGCAGGATGCAGCGATGAACGCGAGGGCACCGTGCGGCTGAGGATCAGGCGAGCACTCGTCGCGGTGACGCCGCCGATAGTCGCCCACGGGGTGAAGCGGGCGCTCGTGAGGCTGGGCCTGCGACCGGGCGCGATGCCGGCGCCCGTCGCGCCGTCTTCTCTCGCCGAGACTGCCGCAGCGGAGCGCGAGCGGCCTCCGGATGCCGAACCGCCTGTCGAGACCCCGCTCGAGCCGGCCGCGCCGACTCCGGCCGGGCCGCCCGAGTGGGAATACGTCCCCGAAGGATTTGCGCGCATGGTCGCGGGCTGGGACGGGGGCACGGTCGGCGAGGCGTACGCCGAGAAGTGGCCGGAGTGGGTG
>JACDBY010000134.1 GCA_013694685.1 Actinomycetota bacterium | reverse complement strand
TTGCTCACCGTCGCGGGCGCGCTCGAGGTCATGGGCGAAGCGCCTCCACCGGCCGTGCAGCAGGGCGGGCCGGGGCGACTCCTCTCCGCGTCGACCGGCGACCGGGCCGATTACTGGCGCGTCGCGGCGGTGGCGGTCGCCGACGAGCCGAGCCTCGGCATCGGTGCAGGCGGGTTCGCTCGCCGGTGGGAGCGCGAGCGTGACGAGCTCGTCTTCGTCCGCGACGCCCACAACCTCTACCTCGAGACGTTGGCCGAGCTCGGCCCGGTCGGTCTCGGGGCTCTGCTCGCCGTCGTTGCTGCGCCTCTCGTCGCCCGTCGTCGCTGCGTTCACTCGGACGGTCCGGCGCTCGCGGCGTATCTCGCGCTCGCCGCGCACGCGGGCGTCGATTGGGACTGGGAGCTTCCGGCGGTGACGCTCTGCCTCCTCCTGCTCGGGGTCGTCCTTCTCCATGCCGACGGGCGGGCGTCGACCCGGCGGCTCGGACGAGCGACGCGAGTGGGCCTCTCGATCGCGGCGGCGGCACTTGTCTCGCTCGGCGTGATCGTCTCGCTCGGGGCTGCGTCGCTCGACGAGGCCGATCGCGCGCTCGATCGCGGCGATGCGGCGACGGCGAGGGAGAATGCGAGAAGGGCGCGCCGCCTGGCCCCGTGGTCGGCCGAGCCCTGGCAGCTGCTCGGCGAGGCAGAGCTCGCCGCGGGGCGCGTCCCCCGAGCGCAGGCCCACCTCAGACGGGCGACACGGGAGGATCCAAGGTCGTGGACGGCGTGGCTGGCGCTCGCCGTCGCCACCGATGGGGTCGAGCGGGCCGCTGCGATCGGCCGTGCCCGGGAGCTGAACCCGCTCGCCCCGGAGATCGAGTTCGTGGCAGGCGATCCCTGAGACGAGGGATCCCGCTGCGCCGGGGCGGACGACCGTCCGATAGCCTCAGGGAGATCGATCGAGAGGGGGCACCATGACGAACCGCAGATTCGGGGTGCGACGCGTGCTGGGCTTGGCCGTCGTGCTCGGTGCAGTGACGGTCGTCCTCGGCAGTGTGGGTCTTGCCGGTGGCGCGACCAAGCCGGGGAAGGCGCAGTACCAGTACGGCAACGGCGCGAAGGTCACGATCTGCCATAAGGGCAAGGTGACCATCCGTGTCTCGGTCAACGCCTGGCCGGCGCATCACGCCCACGGCGACGTCGCCGGCGCGTGCGCGAACGCTCGCGCGGGCGGGGCATCCGCGGAGGCGAAGGCCAAGGCGAAGGCCAAGGCGAAGGCCAAGGCCAAGGCCAAGGCCCCGAAGGGCGCCGACGAGGCTGAGAGCCGCGGGAACGGCAACGGCAACAATGGGAACGGCAAGGCGAAGGGCAAGGGCTGAGAGGCACGCCGAGGGGTTCCGGCACGTGCCGGAACCTCTCGCTCAGGTCGTGAGCACGGGTTTCGTCTTGCCGTTCTCGACGACGACCCACGCGTCGAAGCGGCGGAGCCGGTAGGGCGCGTTGAGCGGAACCGTGGTCTTCTCCCCCGCGACGACGAAGTCCCCGCACGGCGCTGCGAGCTTCCCGTCTCTCGTCAGCCAGAGCTCGTAGTCCCCGGGCGCGAGATCGCGCACCTCGAGCTCCATCGGCCAGTTGCCCGCCGCGTCTTCCGCGAAGAGGTCGAGCGTCGCGCTCGCGCCGCCCGCCCCCGACATCGCGAGCGTGCGAACCGGCACCGCGTCGCCGGCCGCCCCGACGAGGTAACCGACGCCGAAGAGGGACGCCGCGACGACCGCTGCGGCCGCGAGCGCGGTGAACCGGTACCTGCGAGGCAGCGGGATCACGCTCGCTCGAGGAGGATCGGGGCGCGCCTGGAGGCCCGGGGAGAGCTCGGGCGGTGGCCCGACCCGGTCGAGGAGCTCGTGGACGCGCTGCAGCCGTTCGCGCTCGCCCGGCTCGAGGTCGTCGCCGACGAGGTCGCGGAGGTCCGTCACGCGAGCTCCTCGTCCAACTCGTCCGCGAGCCGCCGCAATGCCGAGCGCGTGCGCGTCTTGACCGTCCCGAGCGGCAGATCGACGTAGGCGGCGATCTCGCTCTGAGACATCCCACTCCAGTACGCGAGCTCGACCAGCGAGCGCTCCTCGGGGGGAAGCGTCTCGAGTGCCCGATGGACGCGCCAGGCCGTCCACTCGGCCTCGGCGCGCTCCGCGGGACCGGGATCCGAGGAAGGCAGGTCGGGCGGGTCGCCGACCGCGAGTGGCGGCGTTCGGCGCAGGCCATCGACGATCGCGTTCCGAGCGACCGTGTAGAGCCATGAGGTCGCCGCGCCGCGGGAAGGATCGAAGCGCCGTGCCGACCGCCAGACGCTCGCGAAGGTGTCCTGGGTCGCGTCCTCGGCGCGGCCCCGGTCGCCGATCCGCCGGAGCGCGACCCCGAGCACCGAGCGAGCGTAGCGCCGGTGCAGCTCCTCGAACGCCGACCGGTCACCCCCCGCGATCCGCCGGATCAGCTCGGCGTCAGGTGTCCCATCTGCGCTCATGCTTTGTTCGCGAAGCGGGAATTCGCAGGAGCGGATTTCCGCCGCTTGATCCGTGCCCTTCGGGCGGGGCAGACCCCTAAAGGCCGCCGCTTCGCGTCCGGCTGTCGCGGCCGCAGCTGCCACCGCGTTGATGTGTCCGACTTCAGTCGGACACGTGCTCTGCGCTTGCTTGCAAAGCGCGCCTCCGCAGGAGCGGATTCCCGCAGCTCGAGCCGCGCCGTTGGAGCGGGGCAGATCCCTACAGGCCGCCGCTTTGCGCCCGGCCGTCGCGGTCGCAACTGCCTGTTCGCGAAGCGGAACTCCGCAGGGGCGAACTTCCGCCACGCGCGCGGGCGCGAACGGCCGGAGTGTGAGCGCCGCTCCCACATCCGGAATACGTGCATGCCTGCCGGACGGATTGGCCGGACCGGCGTCCGAGCTGCGTCGGACGCCGGTTGCGCCAGGCTGGACTCCAACCCCTCCGTCCGTCCTAGCCGGCCCGGGTGGCGTCGAGCTTCTCGCCGACGGCGCTCCAGTTCACGACGTTCCACCACGCCGCGAGGTAGTCGGGCCGGCGGTTCTGGTAGGTGAGGTAGTAGGCGTGCTCCCAGACATCGACGCCGAGAATCGGCGTCCTCCCCTCCGAGAGCGGGGAGTCCTGGTTCGGGAGCGACATCACCGAGAGGGCCGAGCCGTCCCAGACGAGCCAGCTCCAGCCCGAGCCGAAGCGGTTCACGCCCGCGTCCGAGATCTGCTGCTTCAGCTCGTCCAGCCCGCCGAACGTGTCGTCGATCGCCGAGCTCAGCTCACCCGAGGGGTCACCGCCGCCGCCAGGCCCCATGATCTCCCAGAAGAGCGTGTGATTTGCGTGCCCCCCGCCGTTGTTGCGCACCGCAGCGCGCTTGTCGTCCGGGATGGCATCCAGGTTCGCAAGCACCTCTTCGATCGGCTGATCCATCCACTGGGTGCCCTCGAGCGCCGCGTTCAGCTTGTCGACATACGCGCCGTGGTGCTTGTCGTGGTGGATCTCCATCGTCTTCGCGTCGATGTGCGGCTCGAGCGCGTCGAAGGAGTACGAAAGGTCGGGCACGGAGTAGGGCATCGTCTTCTCCTTGGTCGTGGCGAGGGGGTGCGACGTCAAGGATATGCTGCCGCCCGTCGCGTCCTGCCAAACCGAGGAGATCGATGCCGTCCTTCGAGGAGATCGAGGCCAGGCCGCTCGAGCCGCGGCTCCTGCAGCTCTCGGGCATCTCCCGGGCTTCGATCGAGGCCCACCACCGTCTCTACCAGGGATACGTCGCGAAGCGGAACGAGATTCTCGGCGCACTTGCCGATGTCGAGCTCGACAAGGCGAACCAGGTGTACTCGAGCGTCCGGGCGCTGAAGGTCGATCTGACCTTCGCGATGGGAGGTATCAAGAATCACGAGCTCTACTTCGCGCATCTCGGTGGTGAGGGCGGCGACCCGGACGGTGCCTTTCGCCAGCTCGTGGAGCGGGACTTCGGCTCCGTCTCCGCCTGGCGCGACGACCTTCGCGCGACTGCGATCGCTGCGCGTGGCTGGGCCTGGACGGCCTACGACTGGGACGAGCGCCGGCTCTTCAACTACCTGGGTGATGCGCAGAACACGTTCCCGATCTGGAACGCGACGCCGCTCGTCGCGCTCGACGTCTACGAGCACGCCTACTTCCTCGACTATCAGACCGATCGGCCGTCGTACATCGACGCCTTCTTCGAGAACCTCGACTGGAGTGTGGTGAACGGTTGGATCTCGTCGTACTCGATACCGTCCTGAGCGAGGTCGGACTGGCGTGGGCGTGATCGACGACGTCCTCGTCGTCGTCGGCGCCTACCTGCTCGGCTCCGTCCCGTTCGGCTATCTCCTGCCCCGGCTCGTGCGCGGCGACGACATCCGCGGGCGCGGCAGCGGCAACGTCGGCGCCTCGAACGTCTGGCGCGTGTACGGCCGCTCGCTCGGGATCCCGGTCGCGCTCCTGGATCTCGCGAAGGGCTTTGCGCCGGCGCTCGTCGGGCTCGCGGTCGGTGGTGACTGGGTCGGCGTGATCGCCGGCGCCGCGGCGATGGTCGGGCACGCGCGACCGATCTTTCTCGGTTTCGGCAGGGGCGGCAAGATGGTGGCGACGGCGGGTGGGGTCGCCTTCGCGCTCGCGCCGCTCGCCGCCGCCGTCTGCCTTGCGCTCTGGATCGTCGTCTTCGCGCTCGTCCGGTACGCGTCGCTTGCCTCGATCGTGACAGCGATCGCGCTCCCCTTCGCCTGCCTCGCGTTCGGAAGCTCCTGGCCGATCGTGGGCTTCGGCGCCGCTGCGGCTTTGGGGGTGGCCGTGCTCCACCGCCACAACGTCGGACGCCTGCTCGCCGGCACCGAGCCAAAGTTCTCGCGGGCGGGCGTGGTCTGAACGCTCGCGCGACCCGACGGTTCTTCGCCGTCCTCGTGGGGGCGGCGGGCCTCGCGGCGTCGCTTGGCGGCACGGCAAGCGCTGCAGCCTGGTGCGGCTCTGCGACGATCCAGGATCGTCCGGCGACGGTCACCGGGCGGTCGATCCGGGTGATCTACGCCATCCCGTCGGACAGCCCCGACCGCGGCGCGGAGCGTGCGCCCGTGATCTCGGCCGACGTCGACGAGATCACCGGCTGGTGGCGCGGTCAGGATTCCGAGCGAGAGCCTCGCTTCGACCGCGCGCCGTTCGCCTGCGGGCTCCAGGCCGACCTCTTCGTCGTCCGCTCCACCGAGACGGCAGCGGCGTTGCAGGTGGACGACACCCGGTTCGAGAAGCTCAGCGACGCGGTGCTCGGGGCCACGGGCCGTTCGCAGTACGAGAAGCATCTCGTGTAGCCCGAACGCTTCGGGCGAGCGCCGCCGTGGGCTGGCAGTTCACGGGCTGGAGCGGGAGCTGCCGCGGGCGATCTCCCACGTGCACGGTGCCGATGCAGAAGGCGACGTCCGCACGCGCGCGCTTCACGAGAAGCTGAGGCGCTTCTAGCTCAGCCAGGCCTCGAGCGTCGTCTGCTGCGTCGTGGGCGTCGCACCGGCGAGCTCCGCGCGAAGCTCGGCGACGGTGCCCCAGCGCTCCGCGACCACGTCGTGGACATGGATCGTCTCGAGGTTCATCTGGCGGGAGAGGACGAAGTCGTCGTCTGCCAGGTCGGGATCCGTCTCGAGCAGATCGCGGATCGCGATCCGCACCGAGTCCTCGACAAAACGCGGTTGCAGATGAGCGTGCTCGACGACGTAGAGCTCGTCGGGCCGTTTCAGGAGCTCGTAGACGGGCGCACTCATCGAGCGCTCGACGATGTCGACGAGATCCTCGGCGTCGAGCTCCCGCGTCGTGCCGACGAGGAGCGTCCCGCGCCCACGCTGGTTGTGCGTCGCGAGCGGGACGAGCTCGAGGATGCGCTCGATCTCGTCTCCGCCGTAGCCCGCCTCGGTGAGCCGCTCGGTCGCGCGGCCGCGAACGAGGCCCTGGGCGCACGGGCACGCGTTGATCCCCGTCGCCTCGACGCCGACCACGCGACGGGTGCCCGCCGTCGTCGCGGCGGCGATCCCGATGAGCGACACCATCTCCTGGGTCGCGAGATCGGTGACCGGGGTGCGGCGCCGGATCGGCCAGCGCGCCACGATCCGTACCTCCGCGCGGAGCGCGCGCTGGCGCTCGACGATCTGCGAGGCGATCCGGTCGGCGAGCACCTCTACGAGCAGGCCCTCCCCCAACACGCCTTCGTCGATCGCCTCGTCGAAGAGCTCGGGGAAGCGCGACATGTGGACACCCTTCTGATCCGATGCGAGGTCGACGGTGCAGTCGATCTCGGCCGCCATCAGGATCTCCTGCTCGCCTCGGCGGATCCGAATCGCCTTCTGGACGCCCGTCACACCGGCGCGCGAGAGCGCGAGACCGACAGGCGGCGCCGAGGCCTGGAGATCCCCGACGAGCGGCAGGTCGGTCATGACCTGCAAGGTACAAGTTGTCCAGCGGGCTCTCGGCGCCCCACGCAGCTCGACGAGCTCACTCTCGTCCGACCGTTCAGCGCAGGAGCCGAGAGAGCCGCCTGTCCTTGAGGATCCGGCCGCCCGTCTGGCAGGCGGCGCAGTAGGTGATCGTGTGCTCCTCGAAGTCCACCCGTCGGAGGGTCTCGCCGCACCGGGGACAGGGCTCGCCGAAGCGGCCGTGGATGCGATAGACGTCCTTGTCGCCCTTCCCGGCGAGTCGGAGCTCGAGCGCCCGTGCGAGGTCGTCGTGGGTTGCGCGCGCGAGCGTCGCGACCTCGTCGTCCGAGAGCTCGGTCGAGATGCGAAACGGCGGCAGCTGCGCTTCCCAGAGGATCTCGTTCGCATGCGCGCGGCCGATCCCCGCGAGCGCACGCTGGTCGCGGAGCAGGGAGTGGAGCTGCCGCCGGTCGCGGGAGAGGACCTCGCCGAGCCGGTCGGCGTCGAGCTCGAGTGCGTCGGGGCCGAGGTGGGCGAGCTCCGTCTCGAGCCCCTCCGGCGTGAGAAGCCAGACCCCCGCGCGCTTCTTCTTTCCCATCTCGGTGAGCAAGAGCTCGCCGCCGTCGTCGAAGCGCACGGTGAACATCGGTTTCGCCGGCCCCTTCTTGCCGGGTGTGAGGTAGCGCAGCCTCCCGGCGCTCATCAGATGGACGCGCAGGACGAGCTCACCGTCGTCGGTGGGGAAGAGCAGGTTCTTGCCACGGCGGCTGGCGCCCGCGAACGAGCGTCCGGAGAGGACGGCGAGCGCCGGCTCGAAGGTCTTCAACGTGGCGATGTGCCCCGGGCGAGCGCTCTCGATCCGCGCGCGCGCCACGAGCGGATCGAGCTCCCGTACCCAGGCCTCGACCTCGGGCAACTCCGGCATGCGTCCAGGATAGTTTCGCGTGGCAGACGAAGGCCCCGTGTGTCCGACTTCAGTCGGACACGTGCTCTCGCGCTGACCGCCGAGAAGTAGGCTCTCCCGCCGTGAAGCCGTTGGTCGTCGAGGTCTCGCGCGGCGAGGTGGTGGAAGCGCGGCACACGGTCCACGCCGTCGTCCTCCGTGACGGTCGGGTCGAGCTCGCGGTCGGCGACGCCGGGCTCGAGACCTATCTCCGCTCGTCGGCGAAGCCCATCCAGGCGCTCCCCGTGGTGCGGGCGCGGCCCGACCTCGACGACGAGCAGGTTGCGCTCTGTTGCGCGTCCCATCGCGCGACCGACGAGCAACTCGCGGTCGTCCGCCGGATCCTCGCCGACGCGCCGGCGACCGAAGAGGAGCTCGAGTGCGGCGGTGAGCCGACGCCGATCGAGCACAACTGCTCCGGCAAGCACGCCGGCTTCCTCGCGCTCTGCCGCGCGGAGGGCTGGCCGAGCGAGGGCTACCGGCGGCTCGGTCATCCGTGTCAACAGGCCATTCTGCGAGAGGTCGCGTCGCTCGCCGAGGTCGAGCCCGCGTCGCTCCCGATCGGTGTGGACGGCTGCGGGGTGCCGACGTTCGCGCTCACGCTCGAGCGCGCCGCGCTCGCGTTCGGCCGGCTTCGTGAATGCGAGGGGGGCGATCGCGTGATCCGGGCGATGCGGGCGCACCCGCGGCTTCTGCTCGGGCGGGTGAGCGCCGACGCGCGGCTCATCGAGGTCCTCCCCGGCTGGATCGCAAAGGGTGGGGCAGAGGGGCTCTTCTGCGCCTCGTCGGACGACGGGCTTGCGCTGGCGCTCAAGATCGAGGACGGAGCCTTCCGCCCGATCGCCTCGGCCGTCTGTCATGTCCTCGGGTTGCTCGGGATCGACGCCGGCGCCGTGACGGACGGTGTCGTCCGCTCGAGCCACGGCGAGAACGTCGGCGTCGTCCGCGTCGTGTGACGTTGGGCGAACCATCATCGATGATCGAGTATCCGTCCCTTCCCATTCGTGAAGGACCGGTATACGATGCGCCGCCTGAGGGTCGGGGCCTGGCGTCCGCAGAAGCCGGGCTCCCTGTGTGTCCAGGGTCAGTCTTCGTCAACCGCCAGGGAGAAAGAGAGGTTCATGCTCTCCGTCGAAACCGCCCTTCCGGAGGTCGAGGAGCTCCACAAGCTCGTCGAACAGGGGCAGGAGAAGGGGTTCCTGACCTACGACGAGATCGTCAAGTCCCTCGAGGACGTCGAGCTCACGAAGGAACAGTTCGAGGACTTCACGACGTACCTGATCGATCATTCGATCGAGCTCCACGAGGGGGAGCAGCACAAGGCGCTCCCGCACGAGGAGCCGATCGTGCCGCCCGAGGAGACGACGGCTCCAAAGCTCGATCTCACCGTCGAGCCGTCGCTCGACTCGCTCCGGCTCTACCTGCGGGAGATCGGCAAGGTTCCGCTTCTGACGGCCGATCAGGAAGTCGCTCTCGCGAAGCGCATCGAGCGCGGCGACATGTCGGCGAAGCGGCACATGACCGAGGCAAACCTACGACTCGTCGTCTCTATCGCGAAGGGCTACCTCGGGAGGGGTCTCTCGTTCCTCGACCTCATCCAGGAGGGCTCGCTCGGCCTGATCCGCGCCGTCGAGAAGTTCGACCACCGGAAGGGCTTCAAGTTCTCCACCTACGCGACATGGTGGATCCGCCAGGCGGTGACCCGGGCGATCGCGGACAAGGCGCGGACGATTCGCATCCCCGTCCACATGGTCGAGAAGCTCAACAAGGTCGTACACATCGAGCGTCAGCTCGTGCAGCGGCTCGGCCGCGAGCCGCGGCCCGAGGAGGTCGCCGAGGAGCTCGAGATGTCGACGGAGGAAGTGCGCGAGATCCTGCGGATGGCGCAGATGCCGGTGTCGCTCGAGAAGCCGATCGGTGAGGAGGAGGACTCCTCTTTGGGCGACTTCGTGCCGGACGACCAGGCGGAGTCGCCGTTCGACACCGCCTCGCTCTCGTTGCGGCGCGAGGACATCGAGCTCGCGCTCGGGTCGCTACCCGACCGGGATCGCAAGGTGATCGAGCTCCGCTTCGGTCTGCTCGGCGAGGCGCCGTGCACCCTCGAGGAAGTCGGGCGGGCGTTCGGTGTGACGCGCGAGCGCATCCGCCAGATCGAGAACAACACGCTGAAGCGCCTCGAATCGCTGCCGGAAGCGCAGCCGCTGCGCGATTGCGTCTAGCGATCGTGTGGGCCGGCCCGCGCCGGCCCACACGATCTGAACCTCGTGCCGTGCGTCACGTCGCAACCGGGACAATGGGGAATCGGCCCACCTGGGCGCTCTATCGTCGCGCGGTGACAGGCTCCGGGTTCAGTCACACGCTCGGTCGGATCGAACCGGTCGCTCGGGACGATGTTCCGGCTCTGAGCCGTGACGTGCCGCTCGAGATCGACGACATCCAGGCTGCCTGGCCGGCGTTCGAGGAGGCGTTCGATTCGTTGCGCGGCCGTCACATGTACGGCCTGGTCTACAACAGGGAGCAGATCTACCGACTGAGCACGGCGCGGCTCGACCGAGGCGTTGACAATCCTCTCGGGCTCGCCGAAACAGTGATACCGAGTGGGCGCTATCTGCGGCTTCGCCTGCTCGGCGAGCCGCCGGAGATCTACTCGCAGATCGCGGACGCGCTCGAGGCGCTCTTCGAGCACGCGGATCACGATCCGGCCCGACCGCTGATCGAGTACTACCGGCGAGCGGGTCAGATCGACTGCCTGGTGCCCACGGGGTGTGAGTCGCTCACCCTAAGCAGCCAGCGAGCCCGCCTCGCCGAGCGCGTCGAGTACTGCCTCGCGCAGGTCGGAGCCGAGCTGGATCACGTCTGCGTCGAGCGGTGCCGAGACCGTCGTCGTGAGCCACACCGCACCGTCCTTCACGTCGCCGACGAGGACCCGGGCCTCGTCGTGGCGCAAACCCTCGACCGTCGCGACGGCGCGGAGGACGGTCTCGCGCGCCTCGTCGACGGGCGCGCCGAGCCGGAGGGGGAACTCGGCGGAGACGACCCGGCGGGGGTCGCGGATCGTACGGTTGACAATCGTCGTGGTTGTGAGCTGGCTGTTCGGGATGAACACGCGCCGCGCCTCGTCGGTGACGAGCGTCGTGTAGAGGAGGTCGAGCTCCTCGACGAAGCCCGTGTGGTCGCCGACCGTGACCCGGTCGCCGAGCCGGAGCGGCTGCGCGAAGGCCACGAGCATGCCGGAGCCGAGGTTCGAGAGGGGGGTGGAGAAGGCGAGTCCGACGAAGAGCGCGATCAGCGCGCTCGACGCGAGGATTGCATTGACGATCTGGTCGGTCTGCGGGAAGAGCGAGAGCAGACTCCAGAGGGCGATCACCGCGACGAGCGCGACGATTACGCGGCGCAGGAAGCTGAAGGTCGTGCGCCGGCGGGCGGCCTCCGCCGGGTCGCGGAGCCCGAGCCGCCGCTCGTAGCGCGCGAACGCCAGCCCGACTGCCCACCGCACGCCGAAGACGACCGCCAGCCCGACGGCCGCGGTGATCACCGCCTCGACGGCACGACTGCTCACCTCCGCTTGTTCGTCACCGGCGGGTGTCTGCCTGCCGTGGTCGCCGCTTCGCGGCGCGCACGACCAGCTCACATCGTCGGCTCGACTTCGGGTGGGCGCTCGAGCTGGAAGGCGGCATGCAGGGCGCGCACGGCCTCGGGGATCCGGTCGCGGTCGATCATGCAGGAGATCTTGATCGGCGACGTCGAGATCATCTCGAGGTTGATCCCGAGGTCGGCGAGCGTGCGGAACATCGTCGCCGCTACGCCCGGATGGGAGCGCATGCCTGCCCCGATCAGGGAGACCTTGCCGAGCTCCCGGTTGACCTCGACGTCGAAGGCCCCGAGTTCCTCCTGCAGGTTTGTGATCGCGTCGCGGGTCGAGCCGGCGTCCTCTGCCGGCACCGAGAACGACATCTCGGCGCGGCCGTGGACGACGTTCTGGATGATCGTGTCGACGTTCACCTGCGCGGACGCGACGCCCTCGAAGATCCGGGCCGCGACGCCGGGCCTGTCGGGGATGCCCGTCAGCGTGAAGACGACGTCCGTCTCCGAGTGGGTCACCGCCGAGATGATTGCCTTCTCCATTCCTGTCTCCTGCACCCAGGTTCCCTCCTCGTCGGTGAACGTCGAGCGCGCGTGAATGCGCACAGCATGGTTACGGGCGAGCTCGACCGATCGCAGGGCGAGCACCTTCGCGCCCGACGACGCCATCTCGAGCATCTCGTCATACGAGATCGACGGGATCTTGCGCGCTCCGGGCACGAGCCGCGGATCGGCCGTGAAGACACCGGCGACGTCGGAGTGGATCTCGCATGCGGCCCCGAGGGTCGCGGCGAGCGCGACGGCGGTGAGGTCCCCCGCGCCGCGACCGAGCGTCGTGATCTCCATCGTGTCGCGCGAGAACCCCTGGAAGCCCGCGACGAGCACGATCTTCCCCTGGGCGAGCGACGCGCGGATCCGGTCGCCGCGAATCTCGCGGATCTTGGCGCGAGTGTGCGTCGAATCAGTGAGGATGCCGGCCTGCGAGCCGGTGTACGAGACAGCCTCCTCGCCAAGGTCGCCGATCGCCATCGCGACGAGCGCACAGGCGATCCGCTCCCCCGTCGAGAGGAGCATGTCCAGCTCGCGGGGATTGGGGCTCGGGGAGACGTCGCTCGCGAGGGCCAGCAGCGAGTCGGTCGTCTTCCCCATCGCGGATACCGTGCCCACCACGTTCAGGCCCCGTCGCCGCGCCTCGACGAAGCGGCGGGCGACGAGTCGGATCTTCTCGGGGTCGGCGACAGACGAGCCGCCGAACTTCATCACGACCGTGTCGAACGCCGCCGTCATGGCACCAGGCCTTCGCGTCGATAGGCCTCGAGCCCGGGCGGAACGGGGATGCCGGAGCGGAGCGCCGGATCGGGAACCGGAGAGAGAGCCCGCACGACGAGCGGGAGGTGGCCCGCCCAGACCTCGAGCTCGGCGTCGGGGGTGTTGCCGTCGTCGGGGCCACCCTCGCGGATCTTGGCCGATGCCTCGTCGAGCGGCAGGTGGAGGACCGAGGTGGCCTTCAGCTCCTTCGTTGTGGGGCGACGTGCCTCGGCCCAGCGTCCGGGGAGAAGCTTTTCCGTGAACGCCTCGAGCGCGCGGAGCTTCTCGTCGGCGTCCTCGACGAGCGTTGCGCTGCCCAGAACGACGACGGATCGGTAGTTCATGGAGTGCTCGAAGACCGACCGCGCGAGCACGATCCCGTCGAGAAGCGTGACGGTCAGGCACGCGGGTATGCCGTGGCCGACCGCCCGCAGCGTGCGGCTCGCCGCCGAGCCGTGCACGTAGACGGCGTCGCCGATGCGAGCGTGGAGCGTCGGGATTACGTATGGCTGGTCGTCGGAGACGAACCCGAGGTGCGCCACGAGCGCCGCGTCGAGGACGGTGTCGATCGCCTCGCGGTCGTAGCGCGCCCGCTCGTGGACACGACGGATCAGGGTTCGGGCGGAAGGCGCGGGATGACCGCGGCGCGTCATCGACCAAGCGTACGGATAGCCGTAGCCGGAGAGCCCCGCCCGCGCAGGCATAGTGGCGTGAGCAACGCTGTGGTGATGCACCACGAGGGTTGCTCGACTCGCTTCGACTCCGAGGAGGAACATGAGACGTATGATCACAACGGCGGGAGCGCTTGCAACGGCGTCGCTCGTTCTCGCGCTCCCGGCGCTCGGGGCCACGCAGGCAACGGGCGTGACCGTCACCGCCGGAAAGCCCGCGGAGTTCAGATTCACGCTGTCGAAGAGATCCGTCGTGAAGGGCGCCGTCACGTTCACCGTGACGAACAAGGGCAAGCTCTCGCACGACTTCAAGATCGCCGGGAAGAAGACGGTGACACTGAAGCCGGGCAAGAAGGCCACGCTCAAGGTGACGCTCAAGGCCGGCAAGGCCCCGTACCTCTGCACGCTGCCGGGTCACGCGGCCGGTGGCATGAAGGGCACGCTGACCGTCAAGTAGGGACGCGCCTGCGGGTGGGCGTCGGTCGACGCCCACCCGCACGAGCCTCCGCTCGAGCGCGGCCAAGCGCCGCCCGTCGCCGTGCCGCCGCCGATTCGTCGCGGTCAGGCGAGCCCTCCCGGTATCGCGC
>JACDBY010000085.1 GCA_013694685.1 Actinomycetota bacterium | reverse complement strand
CGTCGAGTACGCGCCGTTCGTCGAGCAGGTGTTCGCGATCCCGTACACGAGCTTCGGCACGAGCGAGGGCGATCCCCGCTCCGCGCTCCGCGACGTGCCGCGCAGCTGGGATCACGTCGTGCGCCATCCGGCGGCGAACGACCCCTTCGAGGCGCGGTTCGAAGGACTGCGGCGCTACTACGAGGCGTCGGGCAGGCACTGCCGCGCACGACGCTCGGTCGGGATCGCAGGCCGTCCGCCACCGCCGTACCAACCGCATCAGAGGCTGCGGCTGGAGCTCCCCGAGCACGAGCGCGCTCGGGCACGCGAGGCGCTCGGTCATCGCCGATCGATCGTCGTCATGGCCGCGGGCAGCTCGTCGCTGCGCGCCCTCTACCCCTCGGTCACGTCGTGGAACCTCATCCTCGACGAGCTCGCGCGTCGACTCCCGGATGTCGTCTTCGCGTTCGTGGGACGCCTCCAGCAGGGGGGCGGGCGCACCACGAGCGGAATCGCGCGCTCCGAGGTCGACGCGCTCCTCGCCTCGCGTCCCGATGCGCTCGACCTCTTCGACCGGCCGATCGTCGAGCAGCTCGCAGCCGTCGAGACGGCTGCCCTCTTCCTCTCGCCCCATACGGGCTTCGGCTTCGCCGCCGTCGCGGTCGCGACACCGTGGCTCGCCCTCGCGGGGGGCGACTGGCACGAGACGTTCTTCAACGGCGTCCCGTTCCACTCGGTGCTACCGAAGAGCAGGGAGGTCCCCGCGTTCGTCCAGAGCAAGCCGTTGCCGATGCTCGCTGCGGACGTGGACGGCGAAGGGCCACGCACGGCGACGATGAGCGTCGCGCGGGTCCGGGAGGACCTCGCCGAGCTCGCCGACCGCGCCGTGGCGCTCGTGGAGGGTCGAGTCGTCTACGAGGAGGCCCTGGCCGCGTACTTCCCGGCGCTCGTCGAGGCGTACGCCGGCGACGTGTCGCGGATCCACACCTTCGAGAGCATCCATCTCGACTACGTCTGACCCGGCTCGCGCATCCGTGCGCCGGGCGGTGGAGCGATCCGTGCACTCCTGGCGCACATCCGGCACAGCCTCGTGCGTGTTGTCCAGATAGGCTCGATGCCGTGGGGAGGAGGTCGGTGGCCCATCACATTGGCCGAAACGGACATGGTTCTGCCGGACAGCATGCAATGCAGGGTGTCACGGTCACACGCCGCGTGCTCGTTTCCACGGAATCGACCGTCTAGGGTTCGCGCCCGTGAGGATCGTGATGACCCTGCTCGCGCGGGACGAGCGCGACATCGTCGAGCAGCATCTCGATTTTCATCTCGCGGCCGGCGTCGATCTCCTCCTCGTGACCGATCACGCGTCGAGCGACGGGACGCAGGACGTGCTCGCCGAGTACGAGCGGGGAGGTCGCGTCAAGGTGCTGCGAGAGCCGGACGGCCCGTTCAGGCAGCGCGAATGGGTCACGCGCATGGCGCGCCTCGCCGCGACCGAGCACGGGGCCGATTGGGTCGTGAACAGCGACGCCGACGAGTTCTGGTGGCCGCGCGGCGGCGATCTCCGCGAGGTGCTCGCCTCGATCCCTCGTCGATACGGGCTCGTGCAGTCGTTCGTCCGTCACTTCGTGCCCGTGCCCGACGACGGCGGGCCGTTCCAGGAACGGCTGACGCTGCGCCTCGCTTCAGCGGCGCCGATCAACGACCCCCGCAGCCCGTGGCGACCCTTTCGGAAGGTCGTCCACCGGGCGCACCCGACGGCCGCGGTCGTCGAGGGAAGCCACTCGATCGGCGGCACGTCATTCGTGCCGATGCGTGGCTGGTACCCGCTCGAGGTGCTCCACTTCCCGATCCGCACGGCCGCCCAGCTCGAGCGCAAGGGTGC
Organism: Actinomycetota bacterium; assembly: GCA_013694685.1. GTDB lineage: Bacteria > Actinomycetota > Thermoleophilia > Gaiellales > Gaiellaceae > Gaiella. The sequence goes on along the minus strand of JACDBY010000085.1, from coordinate 5,010 downwards.
GCTCTGGGGGAGCGCGGTGGAGAAGTTCTACGCCGGGGAAGAGGTCGTCGCCGGTCCGGGGGCCGCCTACCACGCGCTCGCGTTCCGTGACGCGGAGGAGGGGCGGAGCGAGACCGTCTTCGCCGAGCTGGTCGGCGCCGCGGAGGATCGCGAGGCTGCCCTCCGGGACGGCCTCCTCGTCGAGGACACGAGGATCTGCGAAGCGCTCCGACGGCTCGGTGACAGCCCCGGCTCGCTAGCGTTCCCGCGACCGAGCGCGGCTGAGGACGCCGCGTTCGCCGTAGATGCCGCCGTGCTCGGCGAGGGCGATCTGATCCGGGTCCGCCGCCGGCTCGACGAGCTGGCGCAGCGGGTCGCCTCGCTCGAGGCGCGACCCGGCGCGCAGGTCGCCCGCCGGCTGGGAACGGTCCTGCGTCGCGCACGTCGCCGCACGTGACACGCGTCGTCATGACAGTCGTCGTCAACGACGAGGTCGATCTGATCGAGACGTGGCTCCGCTACCACTTCGCCGCCGGGGTGGAACTCGTGATCGCGACCGACCACCGGTCGGTCGACGGCACGACCGACGTTCTCCGCGCGTACGAGCGTGAGGGGCGGGTCGTGCTGCTCCGCGAGGAGGGTGAGGTCTTCCGACAGGCGGAATGGGTGACCCGCATGTCGCGGCTCGCCGCCACGAGCCACGGTGCCGACTGGGTCGTCCCGAGCGACGCCGACGAGTTCTGGTGGCCACGGCCAGGTGGGTTCGCCGAGATCCTCGCCGCGGTGCCGTCCCGCTTCGGCGTCGTGCGCGGCCTCATGCGGCACTTCGTCCTACGACCGGGACCGCAGCCTTTCTTCGAGCGAATGACCCACCGAGCGCGCCCGACCGTCGATCTGGCGAGTCCGTACCACGCCCAGGTGAAGATCGTCCACCGAGGCGTTCCGGACGCCTCCGTCTCCGTCGGGAACCACGACGCCGAGGGCGCGGGCCTCCGCGTGCTCCGCGAGTGGTTCCCCTTCGAGGTGCTCCACTACCCGCTTCGTGACGCCCGTCAGCTCCGGGCGAAGTTCGCCCGTCGCGCGACCTCCCCCGACGGCCGCCACATCGTCCGCGCCCTCGACCTCCTCGAGAGCGGCAGGGGCGACGTGCTGCTCGCCGAGGCGTCGACGGCGGACGACGAGCTCGAGCAGCGCGTCGCCGACGGAACGCTCGTGCGCGACGTCCGGCTCCGCAACGCGATCCGGGCTCTGGAGGCCGGACAGCCGGTTCCGCGGCCGACGCCGACGCTCGCCGACGAGGCCGATCTCGCGTGCGACGCACACGTCGCGCTCCACCACGACTCGGCCGCCGTAGCCGACAGGCTCTGTGTAGGGCTCGAGCACCGTGTCGCCTTGCTCGAGGAGGGCGGTCTGACGGCACGCGCGGCCCGCCGGCTCCGGCGCCGGCGGAGGGGCGTCCTCTCCTAGGCCCGGTACCATCGATCGCTCGGAAGCGTGCGGCGCGATGTGGACGCCGCAGGCATTCGGCTCGACGATGCTCAGCGCCCCCGATTCTCCCGTCACGCTCATCCGTCCCGCGCGGCGGAGTGGCCTCCCCGACTTCCGCGAGCTCTGGCAGGCCCGAGACCTCGCGCTCATCCTCGCCTGGCGGGACGTCAAGGTGCGCTACAAGCAGTCGCTGATCGGGATCGCGTGGGCCGTACTGCAACCGCTCCTGACGATGGTCGTCTTCACGCTCATCTTCGGGACGTTCGCGCAGCTCCCCTCGCAGGGCCTCGACTATCCCGTGTTCGCGATGCTCAACCTCGTCCCGTGGACGTTCCTGGCGGCCGTCTTCACCCTGACTGCCGGCTCGGTCCTCACCAACAGGATGCTCGTCCAGAAGGTGCACTTTCCCCTCCTGATCCTTCCGCTCGCCTGCATCCTCGTCCCCCTCGTGGACTTCGTCTTCTCGTTCGCCGTCGGTCTCGGGATCACGACCTGGTACGACACCGCGATCCAGCCGACGATCGTGCTCGTCCCGCTCTTCCTCCTCATGCTCGCGATGACCGGGATCGGGCTCGGCTCGTTCCTCGCCGTCGTCAACGTCCGCTATCGCGACGTCCCGTATGCCGTGCCATTCCTCGTCCAGCTGTGGCTCTTCGCGTCGGGTGTCATCTACGCCGCCGAGGCGCTCCCCGAGCGCTACCTCGCGATCGCCTCGCTCAACCCGGCGATTGGCGCCATCACCGGGTTCCGCTGGGCCGTCGCGGGAACGCCGCCGCCCACGACGACGATGCTCGTGGTCGGCGTGATCATGACGCTCGTCTTCTTCGTCGGCGGCCTCGCCTTCTACCGGAGGGCGGAACCCCGCTTCGCCGACACGCTCTGAGATGAAGACCGTCGTCGCCCAGGGCCTCTCGAAGTGCTACCGGATCGGCGAGTACAAGGCCGGCTACGAGACGCTGCGCGACACGATCTCTCACGCGGCGCGTCGCGCGCTCCGGCTCGAGCACGTCGACCACTCGCTCGAGGAGCTCTGGGCGCTCAAGGGCGTCTCGTTCGAGATCGAGGAGGGTGAGGTCGTCGGGTTCATCGGCCGAAACGGCGCCGGCAAGTCGACGCTCCTCAAGATCCTGACGCAGATCACCCCGCCGACCGAGGGCACTGCGTCGATCAAGGGCCGCGTCGGCAGCATCCTCGAGGTAGGCACCGGTTTCCACCCCGAGCTGACGGGCCGCGAGAACACGTACCTGAACGGCGCCATCCTCGGGATGAAGCGCCGCGAGATCGCCGCGAAGTTCGACGAGATCGTCGAGTTCAGCGGTATCGAGAAGCTGATCGACACGCCGGTCAAGCGCTACTCGAGCGGAATGTACGTCCGGCTCGCGTTCGCGGTCGCCGCGCACCTCGATCCCGAGGTGCTCATCATCGACGAGGTTCTCGCGGTCGGCGACCACGAGTTCCAGCAGCGCTGCATGGGTCGGATCGAGGACATCTCGAGCTCGGGTCGCACCGTGCTCTTCGTCTCGCACGACATGAGCGCGATCACACGTCTCTGCGGCCGCGCGTACTGGCTCCACGCGGGCGAGGTGATGGACGAGGGGGTTGCGGAAGACGTCGTCTCGCGGTACCTGCAGGATTCGTCCGGGACGGGGGCCGAGAAGGTCTTCGCCGAAGGGGAGGCGCCGGGAAGCGACAAGCTCCGGCTGCTCTCGGCGCGCATCGTCGACGCGGACGGCGAGACACAGCACTCCGTCGACGTGCGGGAGCCGGTCGGGATCGAGTGCCGATTCGCGGTCATGGGAGAGACTGGCCCGCTCTTCCCGAAGTTCAAGCTCGGCAACGATCGTGGCGAGGTCGTCTTCAACGCCTTCGACACCGATCCTCGCTGGCGCACGCAGCCCGAGCCGGGGATCTACACGTGCACGGCGTGGATCCCGCCCAACCTCCTGAACGAAGGGGTTCTGGCGGTGGACGTCACGGTCGCGGCGCTCGGTGCACCGACTCTCGTCAACCACGTCAATGTTCCCGGTGTCGTGCGCTTCCACGTGACCGACCCCGGTGAGGGGGACTCGGCGAAGGGCCTCTTCACGGGTAAGTTGCGCGGAGGCGTGCGGCCGCTCCTCGACTGGACGACGGAGTTCGACGACAGCCGCGGCTACGAGACGGCGAAGCGCACGACCGGATCGGCAGTCTCGAGCGCCGAGACGTAGTTCCGGTTCGAGAGCGCCTTCAGAGACGCGGGGGAGCAGTAGGTCGCCGTTGCGAGGACCCGCGGACCCGCGGTCGCGAAGCCGCCGCGGTGGAGACCGCTCGTGTTGCAGAGGATCAGGGTTCCCTTCGGCCCTGTGAACGTGGCGATCTCCTCGCGCCCGACGTGACGCGAGACCTCCTCGTCCGTGACGCGTCCATAGCCCATCGGCGCCCAGGGCCGGACGACGTTCCGGCCGCCGGCCTGACTGCCCGGCACGTACTCGAACGGCCCCGACTCCGAGCCGACGTCGGTGAGATAGACGAACGCCTTCAGCAGGTGCTTGTCGTCGAAATCGACGTGCCAGTTCTGCGAGGCGACCCGCTCGTCGCTCTCGCGCTGTTGCGCCGTGTACCAGAGGTCGACGTACGAGAGCTTCGCCCAGAGGCGGAGGTACGCGTTCGCGACGTCGAGGATGCGGCGAGACGTGCACACCGAGAACCAGGCGTCGCCGGCGTCGAGCGTGACCCCCTCGAAGCTCCATTTGCGCGCGACGAACTCCTTGCCCGCCCGCACTTTCCCCTGACCGCCGGCCTCGATCGTGTGCTCGGTCTCCTCGACGAACGCCGCGCCCTGTGCCTCGAGCCGCTTCCAGGCAGCCTGCGAGTGGAGCTCGGCGAACGCGAGCGCCACGTAACCGTCGCGGTCGAGCGCCTCGACGAGCCCGCGCTGGGTCTCGTCGAGCTCGGGGCCACGCGAGGCAAACCGGCGGCGCGACCGCCGGTTGCCGAGAAGCCGTTCGTGCAGCTCGTACGTCGCGACGATCCCGCGCCGCTCTACCGCCGAGGCGACTCTCGTGGCCCGCTTGGCGAGCTTGCTCTGCTGGCGATGCATCGGGGCCAGGGTAGACGACCGCGCGCATGCCACGCCTCGTGCTGGGCGGACATCTGGCGCACATCTGGCACACAGCGGGCGCACTCTCGTCACACCGGGCGGCGTACGCTGAGAGCCCCGGGGGTGGGTGGGGGTTTGGGATGGAACTGGTAACAGCGTCCCGCGGTGACGGTAGCCTCGCCCGCGGTGAGGATCGCCTTCGTCCACTTTCCCGGTCGACTCGTCCGGCTGGAGGCGGCCCGAGCGGGCGAAGGCCCAACGGAGTTCCTCTTCGGCGGCGTCGAGCTCGAGCGGCAGGGCCACGTGGTCGAGCACTACGAGGTCGACCCCGACGTCCCCGCGGGCCGGGCAGCGCAGCGGCTCGTCGATCGACAGGCGGGGCTCGGCCGGCTGCCCCCGCACGCCTCGGCCACGATCCTTCGCCAGACGCGCGCGTTGCTCCCGGCGCTCGCCGAGACCGAGGT
>JACDBY010000082.1 GCA_013694685.1 Actinomycetota bacterium | reverse complement strand
CGCCGTAGGAGACGAACGGGAGCGGAATACCGGTCAGCGGCGCCATCCCGAGGACGGCGGCGAGGTTGACGGCCGCCTGGCCGCAGACGAGCGTCGTGACCCCGGCCGCGAGGCGCTTCCCGAAGGGGTCGCGGCACGCGAGCGCGACGCGGAAGCCCGCCCACGCGAAGATCGCAAAGCCGGCGATCACGACGGCAGAGCCGACGAGCCCGAGCTCCTCGCCGACGACGGCAAAGATCATGTCCGTGTGCGCCTCGGGCAGGAAGTTGACCTTTTGAATCCCCTGTCCCAGCCCCTCTCCCGTCAGCCCTCCCGAGCCCATCCCGATCACGGCCTGGACGTTCTGGAAGCCCGCTCCCTCGGCGTCCTGCCACGGATCGAGAAAGCTGAAGACGCGCTCGCGCCGGTACGGCTCCATCCAGATCGCAAGCAGCCCTGCGGCTGCGGCACCGCCACCCGCGAGCACGAAGAGACGCAACGGGATCCCGGACACGAGCAGGATGCCCGCCACCGTCAGGAAGAGCGTGATCGTCGTCCCGAGGTCGGGCTCGATCACGATCACCGCCCCGAACGCGCAGACGACGAGCCCCACCGGCTTCAGCAGCTCGCCCATCGTTCGCGGCACGCGCCGGCGCGCGAGCACTGCGCATACCCAGACGCAGACCGCGAGCTTCGCGACCTCGGCCGGCTGAATGCTCACCGGACCGATGACGAACCAGCGGTGGGCCCCGTTGATCGCGGGCCCGATCAGGAGGACCGCCGCACAGGCGACGAACGAGCCGACGAGGAGTATCGGCGCCAGCGGCCGCAGCGCGTGGTAGTCCACGCGCGAGAGAACGGCAAGGAGGACGAGGCCGACGACGGCGTAGAGACCCTGCTTGACGAGAAACTTCATCGGATCGCCCTCGCCCAGGGTCGCCGAGGCCGACGTGGCGCTGAACACCATCACGAGCCCGAACGCCACGAGCCCGAGCGTGACGAGGATCAGGAGCCGCTGCTCGAGCTGCCCTCGGTCGGAACGCCGCTTTGACCCCACCCCGGGAGCTTCTGCACGAGACGCCGGAACTCCTCCCCGCGGTGCTCGAAGTCCCTGAACTGGTCGTACGAGGCGCAGGCCGGACTGAGGAGGACGACGTCACCAGGTGCGGCTGCTTGCGCAGCTGCAGCTAGACCCCGCTCGAGCGTCTCCGACTGCACGTATCGCACGCCTGCCGCGCCGAGAGCGGTGGCGAGCTGGTCGGCCGCCTCGCCGATGAGATACGCACGGTCGACGGGCTCGAACGCCTCGGCGAGCACGGCGTACGGCTCCGCCTTGCCGCGGCCGCCGAGGATCACGTGTTTGCGCCGACCACAAAATGCGGCGAGCGCACGGAGAGCGGCGGCCGCGTTGGTCGCCTTCGAATCGTTGACGTAGAGCACCCCGCCGACGGTCGCGATCTCCTCGAGCCGGTGCTCGACCCCGGGAAACGACGCGAGCGCTCTGCCGATCGCCCCGTCGGCGACACCGATCGCGCGCGCCGCGGCGGTCGCCGCGGCCGCGTTCTCGCGGTTGTGCTCACCGCGGATCCGAGGCTCGGCCGGCAGCGGGTCGTCTGCCGCGAACTCGACACGTCGCGCGCCGCCCGGGATCGACCCGAATCCGCGCGGGAGCACCGCTATGTCGTTCTCTTCCTGGCGCTCGAAGACGCGGAGCTTGATCGCCCTGTAGGCCTCGAACGATCCGTGCCGGTCGATGTGGTCGGGCTCGAGGTTCGTCAGCAGGGCGACCTGCGGTGCCAGTGTCGAGACATCCTCGAGCTGGAACGACGAAAGCTCGCACACGATCCACGACTCGGGAGAGGCGTGGCCGACGAGGGAGGTGAGCGCCCGGCCAATGTTGCCGGCCACCTCGACCCGGAGGTCGCCGGCTTCCAAGATGGCGCCGAGCAGCGCGGTCGTCGTGGTCTTCCCATTCGTCCCCGTCACGACGACGAACGGGTTCGGGAGCAGCCGGGCGCCGAGCTCGATCTCGGAGATCACCGGGATCGAGCGCACGCGAGCGGCGACCACCGGCGGAGCGCCGTCCGGCACACCCGGGCTCTTGATCACGAGTCCAACGCCGTCGAGCGTTCCATCCTCCCACGCGCCCAGTCTGAGATCGGCGTCGAGTCCCGAGACGTCGACCCCCGGATCGACATCGTGCGCGACGACCTCGACGCCATACCGGCGAAGCGCGCATGTCGCCGCCCGTCCGGTCCGGAGGAGACCCACCACGAGCACGCGGGATGGCAGCGCGGTCATGCCGTCAGCCTATGGGTGGAAATCACGAGCGAGCGGTCGTAGGATCGCGCCTCTGGCGCTTGTGTTGATTCAACACAAGCGTTGTCAGGCACGTGGCGGAGGAGGCATGCAATGACCGAGATGGCAGAGCCCCGCGAGACCCGTCCGGCACGAAGCGACTGGCTCGAGCGCAGGTTCCGGTTCGCCGAGAACGGGACAACGCTGGCACGGGACACGATGGCAGGCGTCACGACGTTCATCGTGATGTCGTACATCATCTTCGTGAACCCGCAGATCCTGAGCTTCGCGGGGATCGAGGGGCTCGAGGAGGCCGGGCTGCCCTTCGACGGCGTCCTCGCGGTGACATGTCTCGTCGCGGGTGTGCTCACGATCGCGATGGGTCTCTACACCAATTACGCCTACGCGATTGCGCCCGGGCTCGGGATCAACGCCACCGTCGCGTTCAGCCTCGTCGCGGGCGAGGGCCTCTCGTTCCCGGCCGCGATGGGCCTCGTCGTGATCGAAGGGATCGCCGTCACCCTCCTCGTTCTCACCGGGCTGCGCGAGCGCGTGATGGATGCGATCCCGCTCGACCTGAAGAAGGCGATCGCAATCGGAATCGGGCTCTTCATCGCGTTCATCGGGCTCGAGAACGCCGGGATCGTCGTCCAGGGCACGCCCCTCGTCGACCTCGCACCGTTGACGACCTGGCCGATCCTCGTCGCGTTCTTCGGTCTCGCTCTGACGGTCGTCCTTCGCGCGCGTGGCGTCCGCGGCGACCTGCTGATCGGGATCGTCGCTGCGACCGCCCTCGCGACGATCATCAACGAGGCGGCGGGCGAGGACGCGGGCTTCACCGCGGGAGCGACGATCCCCGACGACGTCTACGAGTCGCCGAACCTCGAGCTGCTCGGAAACTTCAACTTCGATGCCTTTACCGAGCTCGCGGTCGTCTCGGCGATCGTCTGGGCGTTCACGCTCTTCATGGCCGACTTCTTCGACACGATGGGGACGCTCGTCGGCGTCGGCAAGCCGGCCGGCTACCTCGACGAGGACGGTCGCCTCCCGGAGCTCCGCAAGCCGCTGCTCGTCGACTCGCTCGGCGCGGTCGCCGGCGGCGTCGCCTCGTCGTCGTCCGCGACGACCTACATCGAGTCCGCCTCCGGCGTCAGCGTCGGTGGGCGGACGGGCTGGGTCTCGGTCGTCTGCGGCGCGCTCTTCCTACCGTTCATGTTCTTCGCGCCGATCATCGGGATGGTGCCGCCCGAGGCGACCGCGGCTGCGCTGATCATCGTCGGCTTCCTGATGATGACCGCGCTCACCGAGGC
>JACDBY010000078.1 GCA_013694685.1 Actinomycetota bacterium | reverse complement strand
GTGCGTGCCTGCATGGGTGGCATGAACTCGATCTATGAGGCGGACGACATGCGGTCGCTCCGGCGACGCTGGAGCCTCTCGTTCGCCCTCGCGGTGTGCGTGATCGTCGCGGTGGTGCTCGCGGTGCTCGCGGTGGCGGTAGGCCCGCGAATCGAACGCAGCGGAGCCACCCACGTGCTCCTGCTCGTGAGCCGCTGGCCGATCGCGGTAATCGCACTCGGGCTCGCGGTCGGCCTCCTCGTCCGCTACGGCCCGGCGGAACACCGCCGCGTGCGGTGGGCGAGCGTCGGCGCGGTCGTTGTCGTGGCCGCCTGGATCGTCCAGTCGTTGCTCTTCGGCTGGTACGTCAGCTCGTTCGCCGACTTCACCTCCGCGATTGGGGCGCTCACCGTATTCCTCGTACTCGCCGCCTTTCTGTACACGGCCTCGATCATCTTCCTCGTCGGTGTCGAGATCAACGAGCTGCTGCGCAAGGACGCGAGCGAGGAAGAGCTGGGGATCATCGGCGTGCTGCGTCGCGGGATCACGCGTGCGTGACTGTCGACCGAGGGCGACCGAGCTCGATCGGGGACTACGGCTTCCTCTCGGACTGCCATTCCGCCGCGCTCGTCGATCGCGCGGGCTCGGTGGACTGGTGGTGTGTTCCCCGCTTCGATTCGCCCTCGGTCTTCGGTCGGCTGCTGGGGCCTGACGCAGGCCACTGGTCACTCCATCCGTCGGCCGCGTTCGAGTCGGAGCGCGCCTACGTTCCCGACTCGCTCGTGTTGCGATCGGTGCTGACGACCGAGAAAGGCGAGGTCGCGGTCACCGACGCTCTCGGACTCGAGCCGGAGGCGCGTGGTCACGACCTCGGCCTCCGCAGTCCGCACGTGTTGCTGCGCCGGGTCGAGGGTCTTCGCGGAGCGGTCGAGCTGGTCACGGAGTTCGCTCCCCGCATGGAGTACGGCCTGACCGTCCCCCACGTCCTCGCCGTCCGCGGTGGAGTGAGGGCGCGCGGTGGGCCGGTGGCGCTGACCCTCACCGGTGGGGTCACCCTCAGCCCGCACGGCGGCTGCGCGACGGGACGCTTCACCATCCGGGCCGGCGAGCAAATGGACTTCGAGCTGGTGTTCACGCGCGCGTCCGAGGCGTCGAGTGCGCCCGACGGCGAAGCAGGCGCCGAGGCAACCATCGAGGACACGATCGCCGCCTGGGAGTCCTGGTCGGAGCTCCACGACGGCTACCAGGGACGGCATCGCGACGCCGTTCGGCGCAGCGCCCTCGTCCTGCAGGGTCTGACCTTCCAACCGACCGGCGCGGTGGTCGCGGCGGCGACGACCTCGCTCCCGGAGAAGCTCGGCGGAAACCTCAACTTCGACTACCGCTTCGCGTGGCTGCGCGATCTCAGCCTGACGATTCGCGCGCTGTGGGTCGCCGCTTGCCCCGATGAGGCCGATCGGCTCTTCCGGTGGATCGCGGATGCCTGCGGCCGGCTCACGGCCGGCGAGCGCGTCCAGATCATGTACGGCGTGGAGGGCGAGCGGAATCTCGCCGAGCACGAGCTCGCCCACCTTCCCGGTTTCCGTGACAGCCGGCCCGTGCGGATCGGAAACGCGGCCTGGGATCAGGAGCAGCTCGACGTCCTCGGCGAGGTCCTGGACGCGGTCGAGCAGTTGCGCGACCAGCTGGGTGAGCTCGACGAGCCGACCCGCGAGCTGCTCGTAGCGTTGGCAAACCGGGCCGCGACCACCTGGCGCGAGCCGGACGCCGGCATGTGGGAGGCGCGCGATCAGCGACGCCAGTACGTCTCCTCGAAGGTGATGTGCTGGGTCGCACTCGACCGCGCGATCCGATTGGCCCCACTGCTCGGCGACGATCTCCAGCTGGACGGCTGGGAGGTCGCGCGGGAGCGCGTGCGAACGGCGGTTCTCGCCAAGGCCTGGAGCGAGCGGGCCGGCGCCTATACCGGCGCCTTCGGCTCCGACGACCTCGACGCCTCGGTCCTCCTGCTGCCGCTCGTTGGCTTCCTGCCGGCGCGCGACGAGCGGATGTGGGCGACGATCGAGGCCGTCGAGCGAGAGTTGGGCGACATCGGCCTCGTGCGCCGCTGGCCGGACGATCCGATGGGCTTCCTGATCTGCACCTACTGGCTCGCCGAGTGTCTCGCCTTGGGTGGCGAGGTCGATCGTGCAGAGGGATGGTTCGCACGAGCGACCGCGTGCGCGAACGATCTGGGCCTCCTGGCCGAGGAGGCCGATCCCGACCGCAAGGAGCTCCTAGGGAACTACCCGCAGGCTTTCTCGCACGTCGGACTCATCAACGCCGCGTGGCGCCTGACCGACGCAGCGGCATCATCATCATCATCAACAAAGGGGGACTCGTGAACGGAAAATTGCAGGACAGGGTTGCCCTGATCACCGGCTCGGACTCGGGGATCGGGCAGGCGACGGCGATCGAGTTCGCGATGGAGGGCGCCGATGTGGTGGTGCACTACTTCGAGGACGCCGAGGGCGCCGAGCAGACCCGGACGCAGGTCGAGGCGGAGGGCCGCCGCGCGATCGTCGTTCAGGCGGAGATCGCTGACGAGGAGCAGGTCGGCCGGCTCTTCGACGAGGCAATCGAGACGTTCGGCCGTGTCGACATCCTCGTCAACAACGCCGGCGTCGACGCCTCCGGCGACGAGGTCGCCGAGCTCTCGACCGACACGTTCGACAAGGCGATCCGAACAAACCTGTACGGCCCCTTCTTCTGCTGTCGGCGCTACGTGCAGCTGCGCAAGGCGGGCAGCGAGCCCGGGGGCAAGATCATCAACGTCACCTCGGTGCACCAGGAGATCCCGAACGCCGGCGGCGCCGACTACGACTGCTCGAAGGGCGCGCTCCGCATGCTCACCCGCACGCTCGCGCTGGAGCTCGCGCCGCTGAAGATCAACGTCAACAGCCTCGGGCCTGGCATGGTCCTGACGCCGTTCAACCAGCCTGCGATCGACGATCCGGAACTGCTGGAGGAGCAGGTGCAGAGCATCCCCTGGAAGCGCGCCGCGGAGCCCGCAGAGATCGCTCGGCTTGCCGTCTTCCTCGCCTCGCCGGACAGCGACTACGTCACGGGCACGACGTACTTCATGGACGGCGGGTTGATGATCAATCTCGGTCAGGGTGCGTGACTGCCGCGGAGCACCTCGACGTGTGTACCGCGGCTACCGAACGAGCTGACCGCTCGGCCGCACGACCAGCCAGAGCCCGCCGAACTCGTCGACAAGAGACGAATGGCAGGCTTGCGAGCGATCTCGAGTTCACGTTGTCCTCCTTCGAAGTGCGAGCTCGTCCACGGCAGGGTGCGGGCCGCGAATCGAGCTCATCGGCGTCGTGAACGCACCGATCGACGTGAGCGAGCCGTCGTCCTCGAGCCCCCACGCGTGCACCATGCGCGACGTGATGTCGATCGCGTAGAGATACCGGCCGTCCCTGCTCTGGTGGGCGTCGCGGATCGAGAGTTGTCCGAAGGTCGTCGTCGCGGCAATCGACTCCAGCAGCGCGATCCTGCCGTCACGAGTGATCGTGTAGACGACGTCATCACGCACCGTGATGCTGTTCGGTGTCGAGCCACCGGACGAAACGACCGAGCGAAGCTCGAGACCGTCGCTCCGAACGGCGAGCACGGAGATCTCGCTGCTACCCACGTGGCGACGAGCAGCTGCCGTCCGTCCCCGGTCAGGACGACCGGCCCTGGGACGAGAGCCTGATCCTGCTCGTCCCCTCTCCCCCGGTCGAATACGTGCCCTGCAGCGAGAGGCGCCCGTCGCGCTCCCGGGCGTACGCCAGCACCCTGATGAGGATTCGCTCACACGAAGTGGTGCAGCGTTTCTGAACATTCCCTCACATCACTGCAACGACGATTCCAAACCCGTGTAAACGGCCATAACCGTAGGAATGCGGTCGTGGTCTCTGAGCATGCGCTGGTGGCTCGGGCTTGCGTTCGCGGTGATCGCGGCGGTCACGGCGTTGCTTGCCGCAGAGGGCCTGATACGGCGCTCCGAGTCGGCGTTCCGCAAGGACGCGGAGGCTCGCGCGGTCGAGGCGAGCGTCGCCGCGGAGGTCGCGCTCAGCCGGGCGGTCGAACGGGGGAACCTCGACGAGGCGCTGCGCACTGTCTCGGCGCGCCGGCGGCTTGCGCTCTTCCTCTTCGACGGCGACGGTCGCCCGATCACCCCGGTCCGAGCCTCCCAGACCGAGCTCGACTCGATCCCGCAGGCCGACGTCGCGGTGCGCGCGGCGCTCAAGGGGCGTCGCCACGTCGAGAGTTACGACCGGGGCCGCGTCACTGTCGTGGCGCTTCCGATGCCATGGGACTCGTCTTCGGCGCTCCTCACGTACTCGCTGCAGCCCGGCTACGCGGCGACGATGACGATGATCCGCGACCAGATCCTGCCGGCCGTGACACTGGCAGTGGTTCTCGGCGCGCTCGCGGGCCTTCTCATCGCGACGCTGACGACCCGCAGGTTGCGGAGGATCGAGAAGGCCGCGCGGGCGATCGAGTCGGGCAATTTCAGCCATCGTCTCGACGCTCGCTTCCATGATGAGATCGGCTTGCTCGCCGTCATGTTCGACCGCATGCGGGTGCGGCTTCGGGAGTCCTTTGAGCGGATCCAGTCCGAGCGCCTGCGTCTGCGCCTGACGATCGAACGGCTCGACCAGGGCGTTGTGTCATTCGACGAGGAGCTGAACGTCGAGAATGCAAACAGTGCCGCCGGACGCCTGCTCGTCGGCGAGGCGCTGGACGAAGGAGACCCGCTGCCCGAGCCGTGGCCCTCCTTTCCGCTCCGGTCACTCGCGCGCGACCTGTTCGCCGCCGGGGCGAAGGTCACCAACGTGCGCGTCTCACCGTGCGAGGCTCTCCACTACACCGTCTGCGGGATCCCTGCCGGCGCGGGTTTCCGAACCGCTCTCTTCGTGATCACCGACGTCTCCGAGGTCGAGCGCCTCGAACAGATCGAGCGGGAGTTCGTCGCCAACGCCGCGCACGAGCTTCGCACGCCCGTCGCGGCGATCTCGAGTGCGGTCGAGGTGCTCGAGGCGGGCGCCAAGGAGAGCGTTCCCGAGCGTGATCACTTTCTTGCGATCATCGAGCGGCAGTCGACGAAGCTGGCGCGGCTCAGCGCGTCACTGCTGGTGCTCGCCAGAGCTCAGACTGGCGAAGAGAGCCTGCAGACCGTCCCGGTCGAGCCCTGTGCACTGCTCGAGAGCATTGCTGCCTCGTTGCCGACGGGTGAGCACGTCGTCGTTGAGCTCGACTGTGACCCCTCACTCGTGGTTCTGGCGGAGCCTGACCTGCTCGACCAGGTGTTCTCGAACCTCGTAGCGAACGCTGCAAAGCACACCGAGCGGGGCCGGATCACGATCACGACACGCCGGTTCGAGGAAGATCGCGTTGAGATCGAGTTCGCCGATACCGGCACCGAGATTCCGTACGCCCTGCAACCACGCATCTTCGAGCGGTTCTACCGGGGCGAGGCACGTGGGAGGAATGGTTTCGGACTCGGGCTCGCGATTGTGCGCCAGGCAGTCCGAGCGCTCGACGGCACCGTCGAGCTGCAGTCGACACCGGGGTCGGGGACGACCGTCCGGGTTACCCTCCCCCTCGCGAAGGAGGCCGGGGCCGTATGACCGGCCGGATCCTGATCGCCGACGACGAGCAGGACATCCTCGACACCGTCGGCTACGGCCTCAGAGCCGAGGGGTACGAGGTGGATTCTGTCACCGACGGCGAAGCCGCTCTGCGCGCGGCACAGAACCAGCCGTACGACCTCGTACTGCTCGATGTCCTGATGCCGAAGCTCACCGGAACCGAGGTCTGCCGTCGTCTCCGCGCCGACAGCATCGTCCCGATCCTGATGTTGACCGCTAAGGACACCGAGCTCGACCTCGTGCTAGGGCTCGAGGTGGGGGCCGACGACTACGTCACGAAACCCTTCTCGGTCGCGGAGCTCGTCGGCAGGGTGCATGCGATCCTGCGCCGCTGCGACTTCGAGCGCTCGGCCGTCGGAGCCGCCGTTAGACGTATCGGCTCGCTCGAGATCGATCTCGCCCGCTACCGGGTGGCGCTCCACGGCAGGCAGATCGCGTTGACCCCGTCGGAGCTGAAGCTGCTCGTCTTCCTGGCGGAGCGGCCGGAGCAGGTCTACTCGCGCTCCCAGATCATGGAACACCTCTGGGAGTCGTCCTATGTCGGCGATGCGCGCGCCTGCGACGTCCACATCTACAACCTGCGCCAGAAGCTCGAGACGGATCCGAGCCGACCGGAGCGAATCGTCACGGTGAGGGAGGTTGGCTACAAGCTGGCGACAGCCTGATCCACCCCGTGTCCGGCTACAGCCAGACACCACTGCGGGGGCGTGCACAGCCGCGCGCGGCTAGAAGCCACGCCCTGTTCGGTTCGCGATCGCTAACCGAAACCGAGAATGAACTTCGCGTCTTCGGACATGCGGTCGGGTGTCCAGGGTGGGTCGAAGGTCAGCTCGACCTCGACCTGCTCGACACCCGGCAGCGCGGCGACCGCGTCGTGGATCGACTCGTGGATCATCTGACCCGCGGGGCAGCCCATCGACGTGAGCGAGTGGACGATCTTGACCTTCTCGCCCTCGATCTCCGTGTCGTAGTAGAGGCCGAGCTCGACGATGTCCATCCCGAGCTCGGGATCCTCGACTCCGTGCAGCGCCTCGACGACGTCGTTCTTCGTGACCATCGCCGTACCGTAGCTGCCTTGGGGTCTGTCCCCGTAGGGGCTGACTCCCCTGCGATCGTCGTCGTCGAGCGCGGGCGATCGTCTCTCGCGCAGGGGGCAGGCCCCTGCGGGGACAGTCCCCGTGGCGGAGAGAGCGGCGGGGTCCTGCCTGAGGGGGGATCACGATCCCTCCTCAGGCATGACCAGCACGATCTTTCCGCACTGCTCGCCGGCCTCGAGCCGTCGGTGGGCGTCGGCGATCTCCGCGAGCGGGTACACGCGATCGACGTGCACGCGAGCCCTTCCGCTGCGGACGAGCTCGTAGGCGCCGAGGAAGTCTTCGCGCGTGCCCATCGTCGAGCCGAGCACGTCGAGCTGCTTCCACCAGAAACGGTGGAGCTGCGCGGGGGGGTTCGGTCCGCTCGTCGCGCCGCAGACGACGACGCGTCCGCCCGGACGCACCGCCGCGAGCGAGCGCTGCCAGGTCGCCTCGCCGACCGTCTCGACGACGACGTGGACGCCGCCGTCCGTCGCTTCCTTCACCGCGGCGACGACGTCGCCCTCGTGGTGGTTCACCGCCACGTCCGCGCCCCACTCGCGTGCGGCAGCGAGCTTCTCGTCACTCCCTGAGGTCACGATCGTGCGCACGCCAAGCGCCCTGCAGAGCTCGAAGGCAGCAGTCGCGACGCCGCCGCCGATGCCCCAGACGAGGACCCATTCGCCCTCCTCGACCCGCGCACGCGTCACGAGCATCCGGTAGGCCGTCTCGTAGACGAGGGGGAACGCGGCGGCGACCTCGAACGAGAGCCCGTCTTCGAGCGGGAAGACCTGGGCCGCGTCGATCGCGATCAGCTCGGCGTGGGTTCCGTCGCAGTGCTCGCCGACGACGGTGATCGTGGCGCCGTGCTCGAGCCCGGGATTGAGCACGACGCGCTGCCCAACCGCGAGACCATCGACCCCGTCGCCGAGCGCCTCGACGACACCGGCGCCGTCCGCGCCCAGGATCCGTGGCTTTGGCACGGACGGCAAGCCCCGGCGCACCCACACGTCCAGGTGGTTCAGCGAGGCAGCATGGAGCCGAACGAGCACCTGCCCGAAACCGGCGACGGGGTCAGCGACCTCCTCGACTCGCAACACCTCCGGCCCGCCGTCCTCGTGGATGCGGGCCGCCAGCATGGCACCATCGTCGCATGACTTCCGATGAACTGCGCCATCTCGCCGAGGAGCTCGGTCTCGACGTCGTCGGAGCGGCGCCGGCCGCGCCGTACGACGAGACCGAGCGACACATCCGTGAGCGTCGAGCGCGCGGCCTCTTCGGCTCGATGCGCTTCACCATGGCCCGTCCGGAGGTCTCGTGCCATCCGGAGACGTTGCTCGACGGCGTCCGGACGGTCGTCTCGGCGGCACTCTGCTACTACGTCCCCGGCGACGATCCGTCGGAGCGGGAGGGCAGGCTACCGCGCTACGCCTGGCGCGACCACTACGCTCTCCTCCGTGCGCGACTCGACGCGCTCGGTCGTCACCTCGGCGGCCCCTACCGCGTGCTCGTCGACGAGAACCAGCATGTCGATCGCGCTGGAGCCGAACGCGCAGGCGTTGGCTTCATCGGCAAGAACACCATGCTCATCACGCGCACGCATGGCTCCTGGGTGGTGCTCGGCACGCTCCTCACGACCGCCGAGCTCGAGACGACGGGGCCGGTCGAGGCCGGCTGCGGGAGCTGCACGCTCTGCATCGACGCGTGTCCGACGGACGCGCTCCGCGTAGCCGAGCCGGGCGTCCTCGACGCGACGCGCTGCCTCTCGTACTGGACGCAGACGCCGGGGGAGATGCCGACGGACGTGATGGACGCGCTCGAGGACCGCGTCTACGGCTGCGACATCTGTCAGGACGTCTGCCCCTGGAACCGCGGGGTGGAGAAGCGACGTGCCCACGAGACACCCGCTGCCGAGTCGACCCCGACCGTGTCACTCGCCCGCTGGCTCACGGACGACGGGGCCGGGCTTGTGGACGACCTCGATCGGCTCTACGTGCCGCGCAACGATGCCCGCTGGCTGCGGCGAAACGCGCTCGTCGCGCTCGGCAACGTCGGGCGAGCCGGTGACGAGGGCCTGGCCTTGCCCTTCCTCGACGACGAGGACGACGTGCTCCGAGCCGCCGCACGGCGCATGCTCGAACGGCTCGGTGAGCGCAACCTGTGAGCGAGCGGGAACGCCTTGCGCTCCTGGCGCATGAGCTTCGGAGCCCGGTGGCCGCGCTCGAAGCCCTCGTGCATGCGGCGCCCGGCGTCACGGCGACCGAGGCGCGTCGCGGGCTGCTTGCGCGCGCGCTCGCGGCTGCGCGCGATCTGGAGCGCCTGCTCTCCGATCCCGACCTGCTCTCGCTCCGGCTCGAGCCCGTCGATCTCGTGGCGACGGCACGAGCGCTCGCCACCGACCGAGTGTCGGTTCGAGGCGAGGGACGGCTGCTCGTCCGAGCGGACGAGACCCGCCTTCGCCAGGCGCTCGCAAACCTCGTTGCGAACGGCCTGCGACACGGCACACGGGTCGAGCTCGCGGTCGAGGCCCGACACGGCTCGGTCGTCGTCGAGGTCACGGACGACGGGCCCGGGTTCGATGTCGGGGCGGATCCGTTCGCGCGCGGCACGAGCGGCGTGGGGTCGTCGGGTCTCGGGCTCTGGCTCGCGCGTGCGATCGTCGAAGCGCACGGGGGCTCGCTGGAGCTCGTCCCAGGCCCGTCCCAGGGCGCCACGCTCAGGCTGGCTCTACCGTCCGCTTCCGGCGAGGGCTGAGCCCTAGCTCGGCCTGCAGGGCGCGCGCCCGTGCGGCAACCGCGCGGCGCATCGACTCGGGCTCGAAGACCACCGTCTCGCCGCGATCGGCGAGCACCTCGGAGAGCAGCCATTCCTCCGTCTTGAACGTGACCTCCGAGCGAGCCGAGCGATCCGTGAGCGCGCGCGCCCCTCGCTCGAGCTTCCACCGGGCGATCGGTGGTGCGTGCCAGAGCTGCGCGACCGCAGGCTCGGAGAGGTAGTTCGGGTCGAACCCTATGCGAGGCTCGAAGCGCTCCTTCGTGAGTCGGGCCGAGCGCATCCGATCGAGCCGGTAGGTGCGAGGACCGTCGACCGTCCGATCCCACGTGTGGACGCGCCAGTAGGGCAGCTCGCGCTCGATCGTGTAGGGCTCCACGAGCCGGGTCGACGGCTCCTCGTCGCCCTCCTTCAGGTACTCGAGCTCCACCAGACGGCGCTCGTCGGCGCCGTTCGAGAGCGTTCGCACGAGCGCCTCCTCGTCGTCACCGGCCTGACTCGCCTTCGCCGGGGCGAGGTTGAACTGGCCGAACGTCTCCTCGAGCTTCAGGCGAACGCGGTCGAGCGGCGTGTGCGCGTCGGCCGCGATCGTCGGCCCCACGTACTCGATCGCGAGCCGGATCGCACGCGCCTCCAGCGGGGTCAGCTTCGGCGCCTTCCGGAAGACGTCACCGTAGAGCTCCTTGTCGACGTGGACGCGGTTTGTGTCGTCGTCGACCTCGGCGTAGACCGTGTAGCAGCCGCCGCCGAAGTTGACCAGGTTGAGGAGCGAGAGCGTGGGTTGCAACTCTTCCCGCGGGAGCGAGAAACGGCCGGCGAGCTCGTCGGCTCCGAGATCCGCTGTTCGTTCGTCTCCGCAGGCCGCGAGGAGGTGCGCGAGCAGGGCCTGGAGGACGCCGAAGCGCTCGGGGGCAACCGGGCCGGCGGGCTGCCGCTCCACCGGAGGTCGAGCCTCGATCCGTCGCTCGCGTGCCGTTGCAGGCGCGGCGCCCGTGTGGCGCTCGCGAAGCAGCACGAGCGCGTCGCGCGTCTCATGCCGCAGCTCGGCGGGCTCGAGTGGGATGGCCCGCCCGTTCTGGCGCAGGATCCACGAGACGAGCGGGCCTAGGGTCGAGTAGCTCGTCTCGAACACCCCGTTCTCCACGGTGCCCGCGTCGGCGAGCGTGCGATGCACCCACCAGGCGGTGTCGCCCTGCACCTCGATCCGTGCCGTTCCCACCTGCGAGCCGATCTGCCAGGGGCGGACGACCCTGTGCGCCTCGACGTCGAAATCGACCGGCTGGCGGAAGTCCCGCTCACGGCGCGTGGCGAACCGGATGTCCGAGCGGACGCGCGCCACGCGAAAGGTGCGGATCGCGTCGCGGTCGAGGTCGTGCCCGATCACGTACCAGACGCCCTCGTCGAGCCGGAGCGCGTACGGGTTCAGACGGCGCTCGGTCTCGCGGTCGCGCGCCGGTGTCCAGTACCGGAACTGGATCGTGCGCTGCTTGGAGATCGCGGACTCGAGCTTCGAGAGTCGGGCGCCGAGCTCGGGAGAGTAGTCGGGCGCCGTGACCCGGACGCGCTCGGCGGTCGCCGTCGGCGCATGGCGGAATCCCGGTCGTCCGAGCGCAAGGTTCTGGAGGGCGAGCCGCAGGGGCTCGGCATAGGCGAACTTGCCCTCGAGCGTGTAGAGAGCGGTCTGGAGCGCGGCGAGCTCGTCCTCGTCCAGCTCGAGCTGATCGAGGAAGTAGTGCTCGGAGCGAAGGGTGTAGAGCTCCTCACCCGTGAACTCGTCACGTTGCGAGGTGAGCGGCACCCCGAGCGCGGTCAGCTCCGCGCGATCCGAGTAGAACCGGCGCGCGAACGCCTCGTCCGACATCTCCGAGTACCCCTCGACGTTCCCCTTGACGTCGCGTGCGGTGAGCGGACGGCGCTCCGCCATGAGGAACGCGACGAGCGAGAGCTGACGGATCAGCTTGTCGGAGTCGTGTGACACGCCTGGCCCACCCTACCGCGGGCACTTTCGTGAGGAATGACGGAACGGCCTAGGCAGCCGCGCGCGCGGGGAGGGTCGCTCGGTCGAGATGCTGGTGGGACGGGCAGTAGTCCCGGCTGGGAAGCGGCGTCCGCTGGCACGCCTTGCCCTTACGCGTCGTCGCCTTGCACCGGCTGACGCCACCGTCGAGGAGGCCCGCCTCGAGCTGCGCCTCGATGAAGCCGACGGCGGCGGAGACACCCTGCTGCACCGCCCACGCGACGTAGGCCTGCGCGGTGATCGGGAAGTAACGCCGGATGTCCTGGAACAGCGTCCGGTCGGGCCGCGCAAAATACTGCGGATCCTGGGCGAGCCGGGCCATGGTCTCCTCGCACTCGCACAGCACGGCACGCCGGTACTCGACGCGGGTCGGATGATCGACGTACGGGTCGATCAGATCCTTGATGGAGCGGTAGATCGCCCGCGAATACTGGTACATGCAGGTCTGCAGCTGCGCGAGGTTGGCATCCATCCGGATTGTGCCTCCCGTCCGTTTTCGCCCATGGCCACTGCCTTCGAGGCGCGGCCCTTGCCGGTTCCGAGCGCCACTCTACCCGGTTCGGCGTCGTGTTACAAACTCGGTTACTATCGTTGCCTTTTAAGACAACCGAAGCTCGATGGAATGGAGGTGTTCCAAGGGAGCGGGAACTCTGCGGACGCAGACTCGCGTCGGCAACTGCGACCGCGTATACGGGTGCGTTTAGGGATTGCCCCGCCGGAGGCGGGGATCAAGCGGCACGATTCCGCTCGTGCGGAATCGTGCTTCGCGAACAAGCTAGGGCTCGATCCGCTGGACCCTGGCGCCCTTGACGACGGCTCGTGCTCGCCGGAGCGAGCCCGTCGCGTGCGCCTCGCTCTGGTAGCGGCCCGTGAACGTCATCCAGTATCCGGGCCGGAGGCTCGCGAATGTCGACGAGTCGAGGACGCCGACGCGCTGCAGGCGACGGGTGCGGGCGCGTTGGGCGATCGCGACCGCCTTGTCACGCCCCTTGCTCTTCGGCACGGACGTGAGGACGATCGTCCAGCCGGACCGCGCCCGTGGCCAGCGAACGAGACGTGTCCTCGGCTCGACCGCCTGGGTCGGGGCGGTCACGCTGCCGCCGGTCGCCGTGATGACGCGCGCGTCTCCCGAGCTGTCCGACGCGATCCCGATCGCCGTCGCCGCGCCGGCGCACGCAACGGCCGCGAGCCCGACGATCCGCAATCGCAGCGACCGCAGCTCGGCCGGGAGCGGGCCGAATCGCGCCGGGCCGGGTAGCCGGACGCCGCATTCGACGCAGTACTCCTGGCGGGCTCCGACGACCGTGCCGCAGCGGGGGCAGGAGGTGCGCTCGTCGCTCATGGGCCGACCGCCGGTTCGACGCTCACGCCGATTGATCGTCGAGCTCGACGAGATCGAGCGAGCGACCGCAGCTCGGACAGAAGCGCGCACCGATGAGGAGCGGCGCGCCACACGTGCAGATCGCCGCCTGTCGACGACGAAGTCCCGCCCCTCGAACGAGCGCGTCGATCTCCGAGACACGCGCCTCGACCGCGACGAGCTCCGCGCAGCGCTCCACGACGAGCCCCTCGTTGAACTGGTCGCGCCGGTACATCTCGAGCGTCAACCCGCCGAGGTCGCGAAGGCGCTCTTCACGGAGCATGAGCAGCGCGCGACGCTCGCGCCGGAGGTCGCTCGCAGCAGGCTGGCGATTCCGGGGCATCCCGGAAGGATAGTCGGGGCACTTCCGGGCTAACGCCCGAAAGTGCCTAGAAG
>JACDBY010000073.1 GCA_013694685.1 Actinomycetota bacterium | reverse complement strand
ACGCCGAGGAGCGCGAGGAGGATGCTCCCGACGAGGAGGATGACGCTCGTCGGACCCGGCGACCGCTCGTACGTGACGGCGGGCAACGACGTCACGTCGGCGCGCCAGCGCTCGGGCGAGAGCGCCTCGGTCGGAACGCGAGCAGTCAGCTCGAACGGCGGCCAGTCGACGATCGCGGTGCCCGGCCCCTGTGCCCCACGGAAGCGGTAGAAGACCGCCGCGCTCGAGAGCTCGACCATCTCGCGGTCGGCGTCGGGCGCGCAGTCCTCATCGAGGCAGTTGAGCGTGAATCGGTAGCGGTACCGCACGCTCGTCGGCGTCTCGCTGCGCTCGAGGAGCCGCTGTCCGGTAGGGGCGTACGGCGTGAAGTCGGGGCGGACGCGGATGGTGTCGGGGTCGACTCTCGCCTTGCTCGCGACCACGATGACCTCGGCGACGATCGGCTCCCCGAAGAGGTGGACGGCGGGACGGATGGTCGCCCTGACGACGGAGAGGGACGCACGGGGCGCCGCCGCCGTCTTCGGGCTCTCGCTGTCTCGGGCCTCGAGAACGAGCCCGATCGCAGCGCCGGCGATCGCGGCCGCGACGAGCCCCGCGAGCGCGACGACGAGCTTCCTCATCTCCATCCCCGCCCGTGCTCGAACTCGCGGTCGACCGCCCACCCGAGCAGCGCCGAGAGGACGTGCTCGCGGTCGCTCGAGGAGATGAGGACGGGCTCGATCCCGAGTGTCGCGAAGTCGTCGAGCAGGGCCTGCCTGCGAGTCTCGTGGGCGCGCCGTCGCTGCTCCGACTCCCCGCCGCGCAGCCGTACGAGCCGGACGCGCCCGTCGGCGCCGGCGAGCGGCACCACGATCCCGTCCACCGGCGGGAAGCTCTGCTCCCAGATCGGATCCTGGCACACGACAGGCACCACGTCCCAACGATGCTCGACGACGCGCTCCCACACCTCTCGCGGCGGCGAGACGAGGAAGTCGGAGAGCACGAACAGGAAGCTCCCTCCCGGAATGGAGCGACGATGACCCTCGAGGAACTCGAGCGCTCGTTCGAGGTTGTCCTCGGGCGCCTCGTAGACGGGATGCTGCACGTGCAGCTCGCGGATCGACCACGGCTCGCGGCTCGACGAGGGCGGCCGCCAGAACGGTGCGTCGGCCCCCTCCGCGAAGTCGAGGTAGCCGCAGAGCCCTCGCGCCTCGGTGACGCTGTCGGCGATGAGGCTCGCGGCGGTCCGGAGCGCCTCGTGCTTGCGCAGCCATGGGACGTCGGGTGAGAAGAGCGCCATCTCCGGGCGGCGGTCGACGACGATCACGACGCGCGGTGCGTCGTCGGCGAAATGCTCGCGGACGATGAACTCATCCGTGCCGCGCGCCGCGGAGGCGCGTGCCGAGGCCGACCAGTCGATCGCGTCGACATCGTCCCCGCGCACGTAGGTTCGCGAGCCGGCGACGTCGTGTCCGACTCCACGGCGCGCGCCCGGCATCGTGCCGAAGGCGAGCCCCCTCAGGCGCCGTCGCGGCACGAGCGGGAACACTGCGTCGCGGACGCTCATCGGTGGTCCGCCCCGTCGGAGTCGAAGACCGTCGCGGGCGGCGGCACCGTTGCGAGCGTGGTCGCCCGGAAGTCCGCGAGAGCGACCTCCCACCCGGTCCGGCGAGCGTCGGCGAGGGTCTTCGGCGTGAAGACGACTCGGTGACCGAGGACGGGGAGGAACAGGTGCTCGACGTCGACCGGGGTGACGTACGCCCGGTCGTGCATCAGCGCCCAACCGCGCGCCGCGCGCTCGAGGGCGAGGCTGCCGCGCACCGATGCACCGACTGCGACCGCGGGCGAGTCACGTGTTGCCCGGACGAGCTCGACGATCCAACGGGCGAGAAGCGGATCGAGATAGACGTCCTGCACCGCGGTCGAGAGCACCCCCACCTCGTCGACGGTGACCACCGGCCCGAGCCGCGCGAGCGGGTGCTGCTCGCGCTGATCGTCGATGATCCGGAGCTCGTCGTCGAGCGAGGGGTAGCCGAGCGACGTCTTGAGGAAGAAGCGGTCGAGCTGCGCCTCCGGGAGCGGGAAGGTGCCCTCGTACTCGATCGGGTTCTCGGTCGCGAGGAGCAGGAACGGGTCGGGCAGCCGGCGGGTTACCCCGTCGATCGTCACCTGCTGCTCGGCCATGGCCTCGAGCAACGCCGCCTGCGTCTTCGGCATCGCGCGGTTGATCTCGTCGACGAGCACGATATTTGCAAAGATCGGTCCAGGCTGGAACTCGAACTCGCGGAGCTTCTGGTTGTAGATCGAGAGTCCCGTGACATCGCTCGGCTGCAGATCGGGTGTGCACTGGATGCGCGAGGGAACGGCCCCCTCGATCGACTGGGCGATCGCGCGCGCAAGGACTGTCTTCGCCGTGCCGGGCACGTCCTCGAAGAGCACGTGCCCACCGCACGAGAGCGCGCTCAGGACGAGCCGGATCTCCTCCGTCTTGCCGTGGACGACCGTCTCGATGTTCTCGCGCAGGCGGGTCGCGATGGCGGCAGCGCGCCCGACCCGCCCGTCGGCGTCGACCTCGACCGAGGCGCTCACCACAAGAGCGTAGCCCTCGCCTGAGGTCGATCGCATCCGTGACGGCCGGCTAGATTGTTGATTGGCAATTGGCGCGCAGCCGGCCCACCGCGAATTGTCGATCAACCATCTAGAGGCCGAGCTGCAGAGGCGGCTTGACCGCGCCGATCCCGCCGGAGTCGTCATCGCCCGACCTCGTCGCGCGCGAGACGAACGTCGGTCGGACGATGTC
>JACDBY010000049.1 GCA_013694685.1 Actinomycetota bacterium | reverse complement strand
GTAGAGAGCCGGACCTCGGGCTCGAGCGGCGAACCGGCCCGGTGGCCACGGACGCGGGCGGACGCCTCCGTCGCTCCGCGCCGCACGAGCTGGGCGTCCTGCCGGGTCCGGAACGAGAGCCCCTGCGTCGCCACGTGGACGGCCTCGAGGAGATTCGTCTTCCCGGCCCCGTTCGGGCCGGTCACGAGCACGAGGCCAGGCTCGAGCGAGAGCTCGAGTCGGGCATACGAGCGGACGTCGCGGAGGGAGACGCTCGTGACGATCACAGGTCGCCTCCGCCTCCGCCTCGGGTCTCGGAGGTGAGGGCCGGCCAGGTCCGGCCCCTACGGACCTGGTTCGTCGCGTGTGACCCCGCGCGGCAAATGCGTCGCGGAAGCGCGTCGCATTAGCCGCGCCTACCCGGCCAGCCTGATCGGCATGATCAGGTACCAGAAGGCATCGCCGTCGGCGCTCAGGAGCCCGGGTCGCAGCGGGTTGATCAGCTTCAGCTGGACGTCGTCGGCGGTGACGGACTCGAGACCCTCCCGCAGGAACTCGGCGTTGAACCCGATCTCGAGCGGCTCGCCGGCGTAGCCGACCGCGAGCGACTCGCGTGTCTCGCCGACGTCCTGGCTCTGGGCGGAGATCGTCAGCTCGCCCTCGGCGAAGCGAAGCCGGAGAGGCGCATTCCGCTGTGCCATGACACCCGCTCGGCGGACCGCCTCGAGCAGCTCGCCGCGATTCAGGTCGAGCTCCACATCGAAGGTCTCGGGTCGCAGCTGGACGACATTCGGGAACTGCCCGTCGATACGTCGCGTCGTCAGCCAGGCGTCGCCTGCACCGAAGATCACGTGGTTCTCGTTGACGCCGAGCTGCACCTTCTCGGTGCCCACGGCGATCCGTGTGAGCTCGTCGAGCGCGCGGGCTGGGATGATCGCCTCGAGCTCGGGGCCGGGAGCGGCGAGCTCGGTCTCTTTGACGGCCATCCGGTAGGAGTCGGTCGCCGCCATCGTGAGCTGCGTGCCCTCGAACCGGACGAGGATCCCCGTGAGCACGGGCCTCGACTCGTCCCGCGACGCGGCGCGCGAGACGCGCTGGACGGTGTCGAGGAGCGAGGCGGAGTCGATCTCGTGCAGGGGCACGTCGACGGAGGGCAGTCGCGGAAAGTCCTCCGCGGCGAAGATGTTCATCCGCCCGGCGTAGGACCCGGACTCGATCGAGGTGACGCCGTCCTCGGGTTTGTGCGCGATCGTCACCTCACTCGCGGGCAACAGCCTGACCACGTCTCCGAGAAGCTTTGCGGGCATCACGACCGCGCCCGCGCCTTCGACGGTCGCGGGGACGGTGGTGCGCAGCGAGAGCTCCATATCTGTCGCCTCGAGCTCGAGCAGGCCGTCCTGCGCCCGCAGGAGCACTCCACCGAGCACCTGCACAGCACCCCTCGCCGACGAGGCGCGGGAAACGAGAGAGAGCCTGCCGGCGAGCGCTTCGCGGTCGACGACGACCCGGATCCCCGTCCCGACGGCGGTGTCCGTTTCCATCATTTCTTCTCTAAACCTTTCGTAGTAGTCATAGGGAGTGTGGACGATGGGGAAGACGGATGCCAGACGAGGCGCCGTGCGGGTTCGAGCGGTGTGGGTCCACCGCGCGATCCGTCCACCGGACCCACAGCCAGAGGAGCCGGCACCGTCTCGACCTGCGATCTATCCACGCTGCTTGATCCTTGCGGTCAGGTCTTGCACAAGGTTGTACACCGATCTGTCCTCGGAGATCATGCGGGTGATCTTCGCGTTCGCGTGGAGCACCGTTGTGTGGTCGCGGTTCCCGAACTCTTTGCCGATCTTCGGCAGCGAGGAGTCGGTGAGCTCGCGCGAGAGGTACATCGCGACATGGCGCGGATACGCGACGTCCTGTGAGCGCCGCTGGCTGCAGAGCTCCTCGCGGCTGAGCCCGAAGCGGTCGCAGACGACCTCCTGGATCCGCCCGATCGTGACCTGCTGGAGGTCGCCGCCACCCGGGAAGAGCGTGCCGAGCACCTGCTCGGCGAGATCGCAGTCGATCGGCAGACCAGTCAGCGAGGAGAACGCGACCACGCGTGTGAGCGCACCCTCGAGCTCGCGGATGTTCGTCGTCACCCGCCCGGCGATGAACGTCAGGACCTCGGGATCGGCGACCGCGATGCCGTCGGTCGTCGCCTTCTTGCGCAGGATCGCGATCCGAGTCTCGAGGTCGGGTGGCTGGATGTCGGTGATAAGCCCCCATTCGAACCGCGACCGTAGCCGGTCCTCGAGTGTTGCGATTTCTTTCGGCGGCCGGTCCGACGAGAGCACGATCTGGCGGCCGGCCTCGTACAGCGAGTTGAAGGTGTGGAAGAACTCCTCCTGGAATCGCTCCTTCCCCTCGAGGAACTGGATGTCGTCGACAAGCAGCAGGTCGTAGGCGCGGTAGCGGTGCTTGAACCCTTCCACGCGCTTGTCACGCAGGGCGTTGATGAAGTCGTTCATGAACGCCTCGCTCGTCACGTAGCGTGTCGTCATGCCTTGCGAGTGGGCGCTCACGTAGGCGCCGATCGCGTGTAGCAGGTGCGTCTTGCCGACGCCCGTGGAGCCGTAGATGAAGAGCGGGTTGTAGGCCTGCGCCGGAGACTCCGCGACCGCGAGTGCGGCCGCGTGGGCGAAGCGGTTCGACGACCCGATGATGAAGTTGTCGAAGGTGTACTTGGCGCTCTGCCCCGGCCGCGGTGTCCGCACGGCCACTCCTTCAGCGGGGGACACGGCCGGCTCCACTGGCTCGTCGGGCGCGACGACCGCGAGCACCACCTCGAGCTGCCGCCCGGCGAGGTCGAGGACGGCTTCACGCAGAAGGGGACCGAAGTTCCGCTCGACCCAGCTGCGCAGGAAGTCGTCCGGAAAGACGACGGTGAACCGCTCCGGGGTGAGCTCACCCGGTCGTGCGGAAGAGAACCACGTTGCGTACGTCGTATCGCTGAGGGTCTCGCGGAGTCTGACCGAGACGTCGTTCCAGAGTCGGTCGCCAGTCGGCGCGACAGGGGTATCCACGCGGGGTCGATCCTTCCTTCAGGGGGCGCGGGAAGCGGCGAGCATACCACCCTGCCGCGACCTTCCCACAAGGCCCCCGGTGGAAGAAAAGAGTGCAATTTCCAGCATATTTTGAATCTTCCACATCACTCTCCACAGGTGTGCAGAACCGCCCCGAGGGTGCCTGCCCTGACGACACTCGACCGGCCTGAGCAGCCGTTTCGGCAACCCGCCGGTCACCGCCGCTGTGGATAACCAGAGGTCTCCAGGGCTCGTCTATACTCCGCGCTCCGGTGCGCTGCGAGGCGTGCGGGCTCGACACCAGGAAGGCTCCTCTCCACCGTGAAGCGCACCTATCAGCCGAACGTCCGCCGCCGCAAGCGCAAGCACGGCTTCAGAGCCCGCATGGCAACCCGCGGCGGTCAAGCGATCATCAAGCGCCGTCGCGCCAAGGGGCGCAAGCGCCTCTCCGCGTAAGCCGAGGAGCCGTCGTGGAGCGCCGGCAGCGACTCTCCCGCTCGCGCGACTTCGACGCTGTCTACCGGCGGGGGCGGTCGGTCTCGACGCGTTCGATCACGCTTCATTGGTTCGCGCGCGAGGACGACCCCGACGGCATCGCCCGGGTGGGTCTCGCCGTCCCGCGCGCAGTCGGAACCGCTGTCGCCCGGAACCGCCTCAAGCGCAAGCTGCGCGCCGCCTGGGTCGAGCTCGAGCTGCCGCCGGCCGGCCGCGACTACGTGCTCGCCGCGCGACCGGGTCTCGCCGAGGCCGCCGAGTCGCGAGGTCACGACTGGCTCGTCGACGAGTTGCGCGAGGTCGTCGGCAAGGTGACCGCATGAAGTGGCTTGGGATCGCGGTCGTGCAGGCCTGGCGCCACACGTTCGGGCTGCTGACGCCGGCCGGTACGTGCAAGTTCCACCCGACCTGCTCGCAGTACGCGCTCGACGCGTTCCGAGAGCTCGGCCTCGTGCGCGGCGCGATCGTCGCCGGTTGGCGCCTCCTCCGCTGCAACCCGTGGAGCCACGGCGGCGTCGACCACGTCTGCGACAGGTCGCTCTTCCGACGAGCCTGCTCGGGGCGGGCACCGGCGTGATCGGCGTCTACAACCCGCTGCGCCCGATCGAGGACGTCCTCTCGGGCCTGCTCGAATGGTTCCACGACACGGTCGGGCTCTCGTGGGCGTGGTCGATCGTGGCCCTCGTCGTGCTCGTGCGGCTCGTCCTCGTGCCGATCACGGTCCGTCAGATCCACTCGATGCAGAACCTCCAGGCGCATGCGCCTGAGATGAAGGAGATCCAACAGAAGTGGAAGGGCGATCGCGCACGGCAGAACGAGGAGCTGATGAAGTTCTACCGCGAGAACAAGATCAACCCGGCCGCGTCGTGCCTGCCGATCGTCCTCCAGATCCCGATCTTCATCTCGCTCTTCTACGTCCTCCGCGACTTCGAGGACGAGATCTTCCCGCGCTACCCCGAGTCGTCGCTCCAGTTCCTGGGGCTCGTCGACATCACCGCCCCGACGATCGACGGCTGGGGGCCGCTCCTGATCGTCATCTACGTCGCGAGCCAGCTCACCTCGTCGTACTACATGTCTACGTCGATGCAGAAGGCGCAGCGGATCCTGCTGCTCGTCCTGCCGATCGTCTTCATCCCGTTCATCCTCAACTTCCCGGCCGGGCTGATGGTCTACTGGCTGACGACGAACCTCTGGACGACGGGACAGGGGATCGTCACGCGCCAGCTGATGCCGAAGCCGGATCTCAAAGCCGCCGCCGAGCGTCGCAGCTCGCGCACGGCTCCGAAGGAGGAGCCGCCGACCCGCTCGAGCAACGCGGAGCCGACCGACGGCGGGCGTCGCCCGTCCGCCACCGCGCCGAAGCCGACGACGGACGGCATGCCGAAGCAGATCGCCGGCCCGCCGCGCCGCGTGAAGCGGAAGCGCAGCGGTGGAGGCAGGCGTCGATGAGCGACGACGAGCTCTCCGTCGAGTCGAGTGGGGAGACCGTCGGGGAGGCGAAGTGGTCGGCGCTCCGCGAGCTCGAGCGACTCGCGCCCGGGTTCGACCGCGAGGCCGTGCGCTTCCAGGTCGTGAGCGAGGGTGAGCGCGGCCTCCTGGGCGTGGGCTACACGCCGGCACGCGTCGTTGCGACGGCAGCACGCCCTGCCTCGACCGGGGAGCCGGCCGACGAGGGCGAGGCCGCGATCGCCCGTGAGTTGCTCGAGCGGTTGATCGCGACCGCAGGCCTCGACGGCGCGGTCCGGATCGACGAGACGGACGACGAGGTTCGGGCGACCGTCGCGGGCGACGACCTCGGCGTCCTCATCGGCCGTCACGGTCAGATGATCGACGCGCTCCAGTACCTCGCGAACGCGATCGCACACCGACGACTCGGTGAGGATCGGCGGCGGATCGTCCTCGACGCGGCGGGCTATCGTGCCCGTCGGGAGGCGACTCTCGAGTCGCTCGCCCGCCGGAGCGCCGAGCAGGCATCGGCGACCGGCCACCGCGTCGAGCTCGAGCCGATGAGCGCCGTTGAGCGCCGGATCGTCCACGAGGCGCTGAAGGACGACCCAGAGGTCGCGACGACAAGCGAGGGCATCGAGCCGAACCGCTTCGTCGTCGTCGTGCCACGGCACGCTGTCGACTGACGCGGGTCTCGGCCGGTTCGCGGCTGGGAGGGCGAGATGTAGCTCGCCCCTACGGATTCCGGGTCGTTCCGGCTCGGGCTCGGACGACGTCGTCGGCCCGCGGGGGTCTGATTCCCGACCCTCCCTCGTCGGGGCGAGATATATCTCGCCCCGTGCGCCATGAACCCTTCCTCGAGAGGTGGCTCTCCACGGTCGTCGCGACCCCGGGGCTGACCGCTCTCCGCGACGCGGCGGAGGCACGTCGGGTCCTCCTCGACGACGCGCTCCGCGGGGTCACGCTCATCGCGGCGGAGGACGGCCCGATCGTGGACGTTGGTTCCGGTGGTGGCACGCCGGGCATCCCGCTCGCCGCGGCTCTGCCCGACCGGGGCGTCACGCTCCTCGAGGCCGAGCGGCGGAAGTGCGAGTTCCTCGAGCAGTGGACGACCGAGCTCCCGAACCTCCGCGTGCTCTGGGGGCGCGCCGAGGAGCAGCCGCTCGAGACCTACGGGGTCGCGGTCGCGAAGGCGCTCGCGCCACCGCCGGTCGCGGCCGAGTGGTGCCTCCCGCTCGTCGGGGAAGGTGGCGCGGTCCTCCTCTGGGTCGGCCCGTCCGCCGAGCTCGAGCGGGTCGAGACGGTCGCGACCCGGCTCGCTGCGCGTCGCGAGGAGGCACCTCCCGGCTTCGTCCTCCTGCGGAAGCTCGGCCCGACACCGTCCGGCTTTCCGCGACGCACCGGCGTCGCCCGCAAGCGCCCGCTCGCCTGAGGGCGCGTGCACACGCTGTTCACGAGCTCTGGACGCGGGCGATCCAGAACGCGCGGTACGCAATGCGCGGTTCGCCGCGTTGGGGCCGCTCGGCACGACCGGCGACCCGGAATCCCCAGCTCGCGACCTCCTCCTCGAGCGATCGCCGCTCGACCTGCTCGTTGAACTTCCCGATCACGAGCCGCCCGCCCGGGGTGACGATCCGCTCGAGCAGGTGCGTGACGAGCGCCCGTCGCTGCTGTCCGGGCACGTACTCGAGCCCGGTGCGGACCGTATCGAACCGCCGCGGAGGCTCCCAGCCGAGCGCGTTGCCGACGAAGATCCGGTCGGCCCACTGCGGATTGCGCCTCCGCGCGAGCCCGGCCAGCTCGGGGGAGAGCTCGAGCCCGAACGGCTCGCTGCCGGTCCAGCGATGGACGCTCTCCATCAACAGGCCGTTCGCGCAGCCGACGTCCAGGAACGTCTCCCCCGCGATCCCCGCCGCCACGATCCCCCGCGAGTACTCCCAGTCCTCCGCCGTGCCCGAGTGGCCGGAGCCGCCCTCCGCCGTCGGAGCGGCGAGGTACGCGGGCACGACGAGAGCGGCCATCGCCGCGTGCCAGCCCGCGTCGTCGAGCTCGGCGGCCGCGTGCGCGGCATCGATCGCGGCGACCTCGCGCCAGGCCCGCTCCTTGGCGCGCTCGAGCTTCTCGTCCATCACTGGAGACCGTATTCGAGGCGTCCGGTTCGGAGGCTAGCCTGGCCCTGTGAGCGCCAGGGTCGTCGCCGTGGCAAATCAGAAGGGCGGCGTCGGCAAGACGACGACCGCCGTGAACCTCGCCGCCTGCCTCGCCGAGGCGGGCGAGCGGTGCCTGCTCGTCGACCTCGATCCGCAGGCGAACGCCACCTCCGGCCTCGGTCGCAGGGCGAACGGCCACTCGACGGTCGACCTCCTCGACGGCATCCCGCTGCGCGACCTCGTGACGCCAGGCCCCGTCGCGAATCTCGAGCTCGTGCCCGCCAAGGCCGAGCTCGCCGCGGCGACCGTCCAGCTCTCGGCGCTCGAGGGCGGTGAGCGGTACCTCGCGGACGCGCTCGGCGACGGCGCGGTCGATGCGTACGGCTTCGTGTTCCTCGACTGCCCGCCGTCGTTCGGGCCGCTCACCGTGAACGCCCTCGCAGCGGCGGATCGGGTGATCGTGCCGGTGCAGGCGGAGTACTACGCCCTCGAGGGCCTCTCGCAGCTCCTCGGCTCGATCGATCTCGTCAAGCGCCGGCTCAACCCGCGGCTCGGCGTCGCCGGGATCCTGCTGACGATGGTCGATGCGAGGACGCGTCTCGCCGACGAGGTCGAGCGCGAGTTGCGGACGCACTTCGGCGACCTCGTCTTCACCCAGACCGTGCCCCGCTCGGTGCGTCTCGCAGAGGCGCCGAGTCACGGGCTCCCCGCGATCGCCTACGACCGCCGGTCTGCCGGCGCAGAGGCCTACTGGAAGGTGGCGATGGAGCTTGTCGAGCGCACCTGAGCAGCCGACCCAGCGCCGCGGCCTCGGGCGCGGCCTCGAGGTGCTCGTCGGAGGTGGCGGAGGCGAGCCGGAGCTCCTGCACGTCCCGGTCGACGCGATCCATCCCAATCCGCGCCAGCCACGCCGCCGCTTCGAGCCCGAGGCGACGACGGGCCTCGCGGACTCTCTCCGGCACCAGGGCGTCCTCCAACCGGTCGTCGTCCGCCCTCGGTCAGCCGGCGGGTACGAGCTCGTCGCCGGGGAGCGGCGGTGGCGGGCGGCCCGCGAGGCCGGGCTGGAGACGCTGCCCGCCCTCGTGCGGCACGCGGACGATCGCGAGGCGCTCCTCCTCGCGCTCGTCGAGAACGTCGCGCGCGAGAATCTCTCGCCGGTCGAGGAGGCGCGCGCCTACGCATCCCTCGTCGACGAGTTCGAGCTGTCCCTGGGGGACGTCGCCGAGCGGGTCGGCCGCTCGAAGCCGAGCGTCTCGAACCGGCTGCGGCTGCTCGAGCTGCCCGAGGAGGTGCTGTGGATGCTCGCGCGAAGCGAGCTGACCGAGGGCCACGCACGGGCCGTGCTTGCGGTGCCGGACGACGACGCGCGGATCCGTCTCGCGCGCCGCGTCGCCCGCGACGGTATGACAGTGCGGGCCACCGAGCGTGCGGCGCGAGAGAACGGCGCCCGCCGCCGGCCGCGCGCGACACCGGTCGACCCCGCCCTCGCCGAC
>JACDBY010000028.1 GCA_013694685.1 Actinomycetota bacterium | reverse complement strand
CAGCGCTCTGGAAGCCTCGACAAAATCGGCTTACGATCCGATGTATGCGTGTTGGTCTTCCGCCCCTTGGCGAGACGTTGGCGTCCTACCGAATCGAAGAGGTGATCGGGCGTGGTGGGATGAGTGTCGTCTGTCGCGCGCACGACCTTACGCTCGAGCGCCCGGTCGCGCTCAAGCTGTTGTCAGCGGACCTCGCCGACGATCCGCGCTTCCGCGACCGTTTTCTTCGCGAGTCGCGTCTGGCGGCCTCGCTCGACCATCCGCACATCATCCCGATCTACGACGCGGGCGAGGCGGACGGCCGCCTCTACATCGCGATGAAGCTCGTCGACGGCACCGACCTCAAGGGGCTGCTGCGTCGCGAGGGGCCGCTCGCACCGGCGCGCGCGATTCAGCTTCTTGCGCCGGTTGCGAACGCGCTGGACGCAGCCCACGCACACGGGCTCGTTCATCGGGACGTCAAGCCGGCGAATGTGCTCGTCGCGCTCGAGCCGCACGAGCAGGTCTACCTCGCGGACTTCGGCCTGACGAAGAAGGTCACGACGGTCAGCGGAGCGACCACCACGGGACAGCTTCTCGGGACTGTGGACTACGTGTCGCCCGAGCAGATCCGAGGTGGCCGCGTCGACGGTCGCTCCGATGTGTACTCGCTCGCGTGCGTGCTCTTCGAGTGCCTGGTCGGATCGCCGCCCTTCGAGCGCGACTCTGACATCGCCGTACTGCTTGCGCACTTGAACGATCCTCCACCACGCGCCACGGAACTGCGGCCGGAACTGTCGGCCGGACTCGACGCGGTCCTCGCGGCCGGCCTGGCGAAGGACCGCGAGGATCGACCCGCGACCTGTACGGCGCTGCTCGTCGCAGCGGAGAGGGCGTCGCTCGGGGCGAAGCGATCTCGAGCGGCAGTGCTCTCCGGCACGGTCAAGCGGACGGCTCGGCGCCGGCGCCCGTTGCTCGTCGGCGCTCTTGCGGTCATCGCAGCCGCTGCGCTCACTGCGTCTGCAACCGTGGCGACGCGCGGCCGGGAAGCGGCGCCCGTTGCGCTTCCCAACGCGCTCCTGCGGCTGGACGCAGCGTCGGGGAAGCTGGATGCCGCCATCCGAACCGGACGGCTGCCGACGGACGTCACGGTCGACGCGGATAACGCAGCGTGGGTCGTCAGCGCACGAGACGGCACGGTCGCCAAGGTGGACTTGTCGTCGAACGAGATCGAGCGCACGGTCAGCATTCGGGGGTCGCCGCGCGACATCGCGGCAGCCGGAGGAGCGATCTGGGTGACGAGCATCGAGGCCGGCGAGGGGCTGCTGACGAAGCTCGACGCCGAGGGCGACGTTGCCGCGATCACGCCACTCGGCCGCGTCGAGTCGTTTGGAATCGCCGCGACGCGCGACGGGGTGTGGCTCGCGGGTCAGGGAGGCGGCGGCCGCGGCGGCATCGTCATTCGCGTAGCTCCTGGCACCGGGGCGATCGCGGCCAGACTGCCGCTTGCGAGCAAGCCGGTCGCGATCACGGCCGGCGAAGGCGCGGTCTGGGTCGTGGGCCATTTGGCCGGAGCCGGGTCCTCGGCGCCCGCCGAAGGGACGGTGTACCGCGTCGATCGCCATACGAACGCGATCGCGTCGCGGGGCACCGTGGCCTTCAGCGGAGCGCCCGCCGCCACGGCGGCCTCCACCCCGGACGGCATCTGGATCTCGACGGGGAGCGGTGTGCTGCGGCTCGATCCTCGAACCGGAAGACGCGCCGGGGCCGTGCGCGTCGAAGGACGCGTCGTCGACCTCGCGGGCGCGAACGGTGGGGTGTGGGCGCTCACGACCCGGACCGTCGCGAAGATCGACGTGGACGCGATGAGCGTGGCCGGCACGATCCCACTGCCCCCGGCAGGCCGTGGATCCGCAATGGAGGCGACGAGCCTCACGCTCGCCGGCCGTCGAGTGTTGCTGACGACGGCGGCTGCAGCTCAGACGGTCGTGATCGGTGAGACGCGAGGCGTGTCGATCAAGGCGCGACCCACGGTGACTCGGATCAGGTACGGCGCGGGCTCGATCTGGTCGAAGTCGCTCACGGACCCGCTCGTCTCGCGGATCGATCCGGGCACCAACCGCCTCGTCGCGACGATCGTCGTTGGAACCGGCCACGGCGACATCGCCTTCGGCCACGGGTCGGTCTGGGTTACGAGCTTCGACGAAGATGCGGTCACGCGGATCGACCCGCGCACGAACCGCGTGCTCGCAAGGATCCCGACGGGTGGCCTCGCGCCGGTCGGCGTAACCGTAACCTCGGATGCCGTCTGGGTCGCGAATCACCACGGCGACCCGACCGGCTCCGTCGCGCGGATCGACCCGCGAACGAATCGCATCGTCGCGAAGATCCCGCTCGGGGCGCCGGAGTTTGCAGGCGGGCCTGCGAACATGGTCACCGCCTTCGGCGATGTCTGGGTCGACATCCCGAATCAGTCGGTCATCGTCCGGATAGATCCCGAGACGAACCGTGTCGTCTCCCGCATCGACGTCGAAACCGGCTGCGGGCAGCTCGCCGCGGACGACGCCGTCGTCTGGTTCGCCGAGGGCTGCTCGAGCGCCGTTCTGCGCATCGATCCACACACGAACAGGATCGCGGCGCGAATCGAGACCGGCAACGCTCCGGCCTTCCCGATCGCGGTCGGAGGAGGATCCGTCTGGGTGGCTACGAACGACCAGCGACTGCTGCGGATCGACCCCTCAACCAACGCGGTGGTGAGCCGCACCGAAGTCAACCTCAGCCCGAACACCGACCACCCCGCGTTTTTCGTGGCGTACGGCGAGGGCTCTCTCTGGCTGGCGGACACAGACGGCGGTCGCGTCCTGCGCGTTCAGCCTTAAGGCCCGCCCGCCAGCGACCAAGTGAAGTGCGTGAAACGCCCCGGCGGGGCTAGACCGCCTGGACGGATGCCACGGCGGACGACGAGCGTCGTGGAGCTCGCCCCGCGCCCGAGCGCGGCGCGGTAAGGACCGAGGCCCTCCGCCCGCCAGCGCTCTGTGATGCCGGCGACGACGAGGCCCGCGTCGGCACTTGCCGCGACGAGCTCCTCCGCGCCGCGCCGGACAAGTCGCGGCTGCGCGGCGACACCGACGTAGCGCTGGAGAACAAGCGAGACGTCGGCGAGCAGACGGCTCGCGTCACGTTCTTGGCCTGGGGCGCCGTCGGCCACGCCGGCGAGCACGAGCTCGACGCCCTGCGCTCGCGCCCACCAGGCCCCCAGCTCGACGGCGGCCCAGTCGTGCTCAGACCCGCCGAACGGAACGAGCACCGGCCGGCCAGCAGGTGCGGGTTCCTGCAGGATCGCGAGTGCCACGTCGCACGGCGCCTCGCCCAGTACGGCGGCCACCTCGCGCGAGGGCGCGCCGCCGGCGAGCAACTCCCCTGGGCACTCGAGCAAGAGGAGCTGCGTATCCTGCGCGCGCGTGAGCCGGACAACATCGCCGCCGGGGCGCTCGCTCGTGAACGCAGCAGAGCGGGCGGAGATTCCCCGCCCGAGGAGCGCGTCGCGCAGATCTGCCAACCGACGAGACGCGTCCTCGAGCTCGGTCGCGCCGCCGGACACCAGCCGGCTCACGATCAGCTCGTCTCCGGGCGTCTCGCGGACGAGCGGCTCGGTGACCGATACGAGCGCCGCGACCGAGTCTTCTTCGAATGCGACGACGAGGACCGACCGACTCGGGCGGTCGAGACCGTCACCGGGTGCAGATGCGTCGAGTTCAGGGTCGCGCCGGAGAATTGACTGCTGGAGCCCAT
>JACDBY010000020.1 GCA_013694685.1 Actinomycetota bacterium | reverse complement strand
CAGCGAACGCCGCACGGAGCAGTCGCTGGTGCTCGTCGAGCACCTCCGCGTATCGGTCGCGTAGTTGCTTGACGAGCCGCGTCGACCCTTCGATGTCCGTGAAGAGGAAGGTGACAGCGCCCGTCGGTAGCTCAGCCATGCGGCCGAAGCCTGACATTGCGGCCGCGCGTCACGCAAGCGCGGTCTGGTCGTGCGATGATCCGAGCGGTGCCCAGAGGGCCGTCCAGGGCGTCCTCAGAACCTCCCAGGCGGAGCAGAGACATCAGGGTCCTAGCCCAGCGTTGTGTGTGGGCTGGGGTCGATGCTCTTCGGTCGGTTAAGTACTCCGTGGATCATCGTCCTCCCGTAAGAGCAATTGGTCGATTGAGGCTCCGAGCCGGCTCATCGATGAGCGCGAGTCATCACTCACGACGTAGACCTGCACCGGCTAACTATGGCACCGGTGGCTATGGCGAAAGAACTTCGTTCAGAACGGCCTCGACCTGCCGGTCCACCGGAGATGTCCGAGGCGAAGGGCGAGGGCGGTTCGGACGACGTTCTTCCGCGCGAAGCACCCTGAACGCGGGCGCGCGAGCCAGATACGGGCCGGCCGGGCCCCCGCGCCGGAGACGGCGAACGCGGCGGCCGCGGGATCGCGAAGCGATACGCGAGGCGCGCGACGCGTACGCGCCGAAGAAGACCCGGCTCTACGTCGCTGCGCCGTGGCGGCCACGGCGACCTTATGGTCAGCCCCAGGCGCAGTAACGGGAACTCGCGGACCCCCGGAACGAGATCCTGAGGCGTCTACTCAGGCAAAACGCTTGGAAGCGCCGATCCGGGGCCCAGCCGCAGCGTGTCGTGTCAGCCGAGCAGACTCGGGTCGATCGGCTTCTCCATCCGGATGAGCGACACCGGCGAGCCACCCGTCGCGTCCGCCAGCCGTTCGAGCGGGCGGAACCCGCAGGCGGTGTAGAGCGGCTCACCGGAGAGTGTCGACATCAGCTCTGCAGCTCGCTGATCGCAGCGTCCATCAGCACCCTCAGCGGTCGAAGATCCGCCGCGACCGCCAGCCGACTCGTGAACTCGGCCAAGCCATCTTCCGTTGCGAGCGCCCTCGCTCCCCTCGCTCCACGGGAACCGCCTGTGCCTAAACCCGGCGTGTGGCTACGCCTCGGGCGCGAGCCCGAGCTGCTCGAGAAGCTCCATCTGGTCGAAGTAGAACCGGTGGCTTGTCACACGCGCGTTCTCCACGGTCGCGGCGTCGCAGCCGCGCACGCGCACGTTCTTTCCCGTCGGTGGGACGCTCTCGCCGCCGGGCATCGGCAGGGGGCCGGTGTGCGTACCGACGACATAGCCCTCGTCGATCGCGACGTTTCCGGATTCGTGTTTGTGGGCGGACTCCCAGGACGCATCTGGGAACGCCGTGGCGAACTGTCCGAACCACGCGGCGATCGCGTCGGCTCCGCTGACAGTCCCCTGGTCGGGTGTCTCGGCGACCGCATCCGGGGCGTAAAGCTTCTTCAGCGCGTCCTGATCTTCCGCGAACGCCGCCTCCGTGACGCGATCCATAACCTGCCTCGCCTCACCCATCCCCGTCTCCCTCCTATCCACTGGAACAGGCAGTCTTCCTTCTGTGTAGCAATTGTGTCAAGCGGCTGGCGAGGTCGACGAGAAGACGCGACGAAACGTGCGCGGGTATCAGCGCTGCGGACTTGACACGTCTCCGCCCCCCCCCGGCCGCCGCCCACGAGCGGCGGCTGATGTCGTTCCTCACGCGCCTCGAGCGTCCAGATGGCCGGCTCTGTCGCGTCCTGTCGCTCAGCGCGAGGTTAGCTGGTCAACGGTTTGACGCGAGCGTCGCTGGCCGACGGAGACAGTTGGCCAGCGGGGCGAATGAGGGCGCGGTGGGCGAGTTGCCGGTATAGGGTTCTCGAGCTCGCGGTTCACTTGCCGCGCGAGGTCTTCTTTTTCTTTGGTTTGACCGCTTTCCCGGTCTCGGCCGCCTGAGTCAGCTTTTTCTTCGCTGGCATCCTCTGCCTCCTGGTTTCGGCAAATGAAGCGCGATTCAAGCAGATCGGGGGTAGGAGATCGTCGAGGTGTCCGCAGACGTGCCGTGCCGAGACACCCTGGTTCGAGCGCCATGGCGACGTCGACACAGCCGTCGCGACGTTCGGCGGCGCTCGGCATCCTCTCGGGGACGCGCCACGATGCACTCGGTTACGACGTGCGACTAGAGGTCTTCGGCGCTGCCGACAGCATCGCCGTCGGCGTCGACTCCCGGAGCCCGATCCGCTCCGTCGAGCTCGGCGCCGCTCCTCGAGGCGGGCTACCGGAACTTCCTCGAGCGCTTCGAGCCGGCCTGCCGCGCC
>JACDBY010000482.1 GCA_013694685.1 Actinomycetota bacterium | reverse complement strand
GCGCCGATCTCCTCGGCCGCCAGCTGATCCAGCGGCGAGGTGTGCGCCGCCGCCATCAGGCCGTCGGCGATCTCCCGTGCGCGCGGCGCGAGCGCCCGAGGCGAGTACACACCGCGCCGCACGGCATTCGTGTTTCCTGGGTGCTGAGGGACAAGGGTTGGCTTGTGTCCGCGTCGATTCATGTCCGCTCCTGGGGTTAAGGCGATACGGGATACGCGCCCTCCAGGAGCTCGGCGTGGACGTCGCCGAATCCCAGCGCACGTCAAGCATAGGATGGGCTCCGGATGGACTCGTCGTCGTCGGGTCGAGTCTCGTCCCGGAGATCCCGTCGCCGAGAAAGGCAACATCGCAACGGAGTTC
Source organism: Actinomycetota bacterium (assembly GCA_013694685.1). Classification (GTDB taxonomy): domain Bacteria; phylum Actinomycetota; class Thermoleophilia; order Gaiellales; family Gaiellaceae; genus Gaiella. The sequence continues at coordinate 4,689 of JACDBY010000482.1, read as the reverse complement.
GTCGGGTAAGAAGTTATCGGCGCAGGGCCCTGGAAACGGCTTGAATACGTTCGCGAACCGGCGTTTCAGTGAATAAATCGGCGGACTTCTAATCCGCGGGTCGGAGGTTCGAATCCTCCCGGGCGCGTCGTCTGATGGCTCTTGTCGATGGCGCGGCGTCGTGCCAGGGATACTCCGTCCATGAGCGTCCCGGTTGTCGGGCTCGTCGGAGCGGGGGAGATGGGGAGCGCGCTCGGAGCGCGGTTGCGGGACGGTGGCGCCCGGGTCGTCATCGCTCTCGACGGCCGGAGCGCGCGGACACGGTCGCTCGCGGGCGAGGCCGGGCTCGCGGACGTCCATACGCTCGAGGCGCTTCTCGCGGAGGCCGATGTGGTGCTCTCCGTCGTCCCACCCGGGGAGGCGGCGCGGGTCGCGGTCGCGGTCGCCGCGAGCGCGGGCGGCAATCGGCCGCTCGTCGTCGACCTCAACGCCATCGCCCCCGGCACCGCGCGGCAGATCGCCGAAATTCTCGCGCGCACGGGACTCGAGACCGTGGACGGCTCGATCTCGGGGCCACCGCCGCACGCCGCCGGGCGGACGCGCATCTACCTCTCGGGCCCCCGCGCGAGCGAGGTGGCTGCGCTGCCGTTCGAGGGGGTGGAACGGGTTGTCGTCGGCTCCGAGATCGGTCTCGCGTCGGCCGTCAAGATGTCCACCGCGTCGGTCTACAAGGGGCGGGTCGCGGTACTCGCCCAGGCGCTCCGCGCGGCGTACGCGAACGGCGTCCTCGAGTACGTCCTCGACGATCTAGCCGACACAGGTCTCGTCGATCGCGATCGAGCAGGCTCGACCCTCGCCCGCGCGTCCGCCAAGGCGTGGCGCTACGTCGACGAGATGCGCGAGATCGCTGCGACGCAACGAGCCGCCGGTCTTCCTTCGGAGCTCTTCCAAGCCTTCGCCGCGGTCTATGCCGACCTCGCCGAGCGTGCGGTGACGGCGTCGCCCGAGGAGGTTCGCGACGACATCCCGCTCGAGGACGTGCTCGGGCGATTCGCATCCGACGGGCCGTCCCCCGGCGCGCGGGTATCCTGACCCCGCGCACGGTGGCGGTAGCTCAGTTGGTAGAGCCCCGGGTTGTGGTCCCGGTGGTCGCGGGTTCGAGTCCCGTCCGCCACCTTCGGCCCCGTAGCTCAGTGGATAGAGCGGCAGGCTTCGAACCTGCGAGCGGAGGTTCGACTCCTCCCGGGGCCATGGCTCTCCCTCAGTCGGGTGAGCGGACGAGCGCCACGAGATAGGCCGCGGCGGCGGCGATCACGAGGACGGCCTGCAGCGCACGCCACGCTCCTTCGCGCGGGGCGGCGAAGCCCACGAGCGCGGCGACGACGACGAGCCCGACCGAGACGCGTCCCAGGCTCCCCACGCGCCGGCGGTACCAGGGTGCCCGCTCGCGCATCGTCGCAGGCTGTCACACCCGCTCAAGACCGTGGGCCGCAAACCGATACCGGCACTCGACGAGCTCGAGCGCTGTGCTGGGACGCAGTTCGACCCGACTGTCGTACGCGTGCTCGCGGCACACGTGAGAGAGACGCTCGAGACACGCCAGAGGTTCTAGGGACTGTCCCCGAAGGGGTCTGTCCCTCGTGCTACACGCTTGCGCCTGTCAAAGGACAACGCCCGGTCGCACAGGGGTCAGTCCCCTTCGGGGACAGACCCCGGGGACAGACCCCGGGGCACGTGTCCGTCCGAGCAAGGACCTACGCTCCGCGGCATGGTCGTCGGCATCGTCGTGTTCGCAGTCGTCTTCCTTGCAGGACTCGCCCTCGGGACGAAGACCCGTCGGCCGCTTCCCACCGCCTGCGTCGTCGTCGGTGCGTTCTGCGCCCTCCTCGTGATTCAGGCGAACGAGCCGTTCGTCGCCTTCTCCGCCTTCGCCCTCATCGCGCTCACCGGGATGGTGTTCGACACCGTCCGCGAGACCGTCGGCCTCTTGCTCGGGCGTTAGAGTAAGCATGAGCGCGGGTGTCCGGCTGCGCCGGCCACCTAGGACTCGCGTGCGGGTGTGGCGGAACTGGTAGACGCGCCGGGTTTAGGACCCGGTGGGCTTCGGCTCTTGGAGGTTCGAGTCCTCTCGCCCGCATCAGATCCGCCCTTCTAGGTGCGACACACCGAAGGTGGGTTGCCCCCAAGATGCTTGAATCACGACATGGCCCAGGTCGAGGAGCTCGGCGGGAACCGCGTCCGCCTGACGGTCGACGTCTCGCCGCACGAGCTCGAGCACGCGGTCGAGCATGCGGCCACCGACCTTTCCGACTCGATCAAGATTCCGGGCTTCCGCAAGGGCAGGGTCCCGCGCCAGGTGCTCCTCGCGAAGGTCGGGAAGGAGCGGCTCTGGCGCGAAGCGGTCGAGTCGCACATCGGCGGCTGGTTCTGGAATGCCGCGGCCCGCTCGCGCCTCCGGCCGGTCGCGACGCCACAGTACGAGTTCGATCTGCCGGGAAGCGAAGCGGAGCCTTGGCGGTTCAGCGCGACCGTCGAGGTACAGCCGACACCCGAGATCGTCGACTGGACGACCCTCGAGGTGCCTCGCGCCGAGGTCGCCGTCCCCGAGGAGCTCGTGACCGCCGAGCTCGACGCGCTCCGCAGCACGGTCGCCGAGCTCGTGCCCGCCGACCACCGGGCTGCGCAGGAGGGCGACACGCTCGTAGTCGACCTCGCCGGTGCAAACGGGGGCGGGCAACCCGACACGGTCGTCGAGCTCGGGGCGGGCAACCTCCCCGAGGAGGTCGAGCGGGCCCTCGTCGGGGCGACGGTCGGGGACACGCGGAGCGTGCGCTACGAGCTCGCGGACGGCACGGAGGAGCGGCTCGAGGTGTCGCTCAAGCACGTCAACGAGAAGGTGCTGCCCGAGATCGACGACGACCTCGCGCGCGCCGCGAGCGAGTTCGACACGATCGCAGAGCTGCGCGACGACATCGAGGGGCGCCTGCGGACGGCGGTCGAGGGGCGTGTCGATGCAGCCTTCCGGGCCGCGGCGGTCGACGAGCTCGTGCGGGCGTCGGGGGTGCAGGCTGCCGGCCCCCTCGTCGAGACCCGCGCCCGAGAGCTCCTCAACGGCTTCGTTCGCTCACTCGCGAACCGGGGTATCTCGCCCGAGGCCTACTTCCAGGCGACGGGCCAATCACCCGAGGCGCTGACCGCGCAGGTGCGTGCCGAGGCTGCCCAGTCGGTCGCGCGCGAGCTCGCGCTCGAGGCGGTCGCCGAGCGCGGCGGGATCGTCGTCTCGGATGACGAGGTGAAGACGCTGATTCGCGAGCAGGCCGACGCATCGGACGAGGATGCCGACGCGATGATCGATGACATCTGGGCTCACGGGCACCAGGAGGCGCTGCGCGAGGATCTCCGCCTACGAGCGGCGCTCGACCGGCTCGCGGCCGACGTAAAGCCGATCGCGCCCGAGGCACACGCGGCCCGCGAGGCGATCTGGACGCCCGACAAGGAGAAGCCCGCGGGCGAGACGAAACTGTGGACACCCGGAAGCGAGGAGAGTCGATGAGCCCACTGATTCCCATGGTGATCGAGCAGACGTCGCGCGGCGAGCGGTCGTTCGACATCTACTCGCGCCTGCTGAACGAGCGCATCGTCTTCCTGGGCACGCCGATCGACGACCAGATCGCGAACCTGATCATCGCTCAGCTCCTCCACCTCGAGTCGGAGGATCCGGACAAGGACATCTCGATGTACGTCAACTCTCCCGGCGGCGACGTCTACTCGGGGCTCGCGATCTACGACACGATGCAGTTCGTCAAGCCGGAGATCTCGACGATCTGCATCGGGATCGCCATGAGCATGGGGGCGCTCCTCCTCACGGGTGGGACGAAGGGAAAGCGGATGGCGCTGCCGAACTCCAAGATCCTCATCCACCAGGTCTGGAGCCCGGGCGGCGGGCAGGGACAGGCGACGGACATCGAGATCCGTGCGCGCGAGGTGATCAGCCTCAAGCGCCGGCTCGAGGAGATCCTGAGCCAGCATTCCGGGCAGCCGCTCGAGAAGATCACGAAGGACACGGACCGCGATTACTTCATGTCCTCGGCCGAGGCGGTCGAGTACGGGCTCATCGATCGCGTCATCGAGCACCGCTAGCCAGAACGGCGTCCTCGGAGTAAAAGGAGTAGGCGATGGCGAGAGCGAGCGAGGGAAACGAGCAGCTGCTCTGCAGCTTCTGCGGCAAGAGCCAGCGGCAGGTCAAGAAGCTCATCGCCGGCCCCGGGGTGTACATCTGCGACGAGTGCATCGATCTCTGCAACGAGATCATCGACGAGGAGCTCACCGCACCGACGACCCTTGACCTCGACAACCTCCCGCGCCCGCGCGACATCTACTCCGTCCTCGACGACTACGTCGTCTCGCAGGAGGAGGCGAAGCGCACCCTCGCCGTCGCGGTCTACAACCACTACAAGCGCGTCCGCATGGGGCTCGCCGAGGGCGAGGAGGTCGAGCTCCAGAAGTCGAACATCCTGCTGCTCGGGCCGACGGGCTGCGGCAAGACGCTGCTCGCGCAAACACTCGCGCGGATTCTCAACGTCCCGTTCGCGATCGCCGACGCGACCGCGCTCACCGAGGCGGGCTACGTCGGCGAGGACGTCGAGAACATCCTCCTGAAGCTCATCCAGGCCGCCGACTTCGACATCAAGAAGGCCGAGACGGGGATCA
>JACDBY010000466.1 GCA_013694685.1 Actinomycetota bacterium | reverse complement strand
GTACTGACGCGCCCCACGCCGCCTGGTCGAGCCGGCGATGAGGAAGTCCGGCTCGCCTTCCCCTCGTTGGTCGCCAAATCGCTGACGAGCGCTCCGCATCACAAACCTGGTTTGGCTCGGTACGTTGGGAGCCGGTGCAGGCCGTGACGCAGGCCGTTCGGGCAGCCAAGAGATTGGTGCGCGGCGCGGCGCACGCTGTCGGGCTCGAGGTCAGCCGCTACCGACCCGCCGACGGCCGCGACTACGTGATCACGCGCGTGGGTGTCAGCGCGCTGCGAGACATGCACGAGCTACTCGCTGACGTCTCAACACCGATTGTGTTCGATGTTGGCGCGAACGTAGGCCAGTCCGTCGCGGTGTTCAGAGAGGCGCTGCCGGACAGCATCCTGCACGCGTTCGAGCCGGGGCCAGAGGCGTTCGCCGAGCTCGAGGCCAACACGCGACGTCTCGGGAATCTGCAGCCGTCGGGTCGGTTTCGGGTACACGGCTTCTGCTCGAGAACGATCAGTCCGACATGAGCTCGCTGCTTCGTCCGGCCGCAGCGGCGTGGGGGTCGATCGTCAGGGAAACAGAGGTCGCGATCACGACGCTCGATGATTACTGCCGGTCCACCGACGTGTCCCGGATCGACCTGCTCAAGATCGACACGCAAGGGTACGAGCTCGAGGTGCTTCGAGGCGCCACAGTCTGATGGCCGCCGGCAAGATCAAGCTCGTCTACTGGAGGTGACCTTCGTCGACATGTATGAAGGGCTGCCGCCCTTCGACGTGCTGTATCGCTTCCTCGTCGACCATCGCTTCCGACTCGTCGCGCTGTAACTACAGCGGAGCCACAGAGCCGAGGTTCGCAGCAGGCTGGTGCGATGCCCCGTTTGTGCGGGGCTGACGAACCCGCTGCAGACCGAGCTTTCGAAAGCGCCACGGCGCCAACGAACAGCTCGCACTTCCCCGAGTAGGTCTGGACACGGCCAACGGGACGCCGGGGATCGCCTGCTCGCGCAGAACCCCGGAGGGGCTTTCGCCCGTGACACACGCGGCCCCGGCCATCTCGAGCCCTCCCGCGAGAAGCCGGTCGGACCCGCTCCCTACACTCCGGTGATGCTCGGTCGCCCCCGGATCCTCGCCGTCGCGTCAGCCGTCGATCTCGACTTCCGCTATGGGTGTACTCCGGCCTGGTGGCAGCTGTGGAAGGGGATGTACGAGGCCGGGGTCGATCTCGTCGTGACGCCCTACCGCGGGCGCCCGATCGAGTCGCCGTGGTGGCGGACGGCGCCGAATCCGACCTATCGGGAAGGGGAGAGCTACGCAGCTCTCCGCAGCGGGCTCGCGCGGCTGAAGGGCGACCGGTACCTGCGCCGCGCGGAGGAGAGCCCGGAGGACGGGACGCTCGACCGGGTGACCCGAGAGACGATCTGGAAGGTCGTCACGCCCCGCTGGCGCCGGCACCTCGACCGGCTGGTCGAGCGCGAACGGCCCGATGCGGTGCTCGTCTTCACCGTCCCGATGGCGCACTTTCGCGGCATCCCGACGTACCTGCGCGAGCGCCATGGCATCCCGGTCGTCTTCTACGACGGCGACGTGCCGATGAGCCTGCCCGAGTTCGGTGGCATGGACACCGGCTTCAACTACTACCACGGCGCCGATCCGTCCGAGTACGACCTCGTGCTGTCGAACTCCGAGGGCGGACTCGGGCGGCTGCTCGAGCTCGGCGCACGCCGCGCCGAGGCGGTCCTGTGGGCGGCCGACCCGGCGTTCTTCCGGCCGCTCGCCGTCGAGAAGGACGCCGACGTCTTCTTCTATGGCTACGGCGACAAGTTCCGGCGCGAGTGGATGGCGGCGCTCGTCGGCGAGCCGTCACGGCGCGATCCGCGCATCGACGTGGCACTCGGCGGACGTGACTTCCAGGGTGATGTCGGTCGCGCACGGCTGATCGGCGACGTCCCGTTCAACGTCTTCGCCCGCGCGATCTCGGCCGCGCGGATCAACCTCAACATCTCCCGGCGCTCCCACGCGACCGTCGACGGCTCCTCGACCTGCCGGCCGTTCGAGCTCGCCTCCGCAGGCGCGGCGATCGTGTCGAACCCCCACGCGGGTCTCGAGCGATGGTTCGAGCCCGGCCGGGAGATCGTCGTCGTCGAGGACGCCGAGAGCGCGCTCGAGACGTACCGGTCGCTGCTCGACGATCCGGGCGAGGCCGAGCGGATGGGCGAGCGGGCGCGCGAACGTGTCCTTGACGAGCACACCTACGGCCATCGGGCGCGCCAGGTGCTCCGGCTCCTCGGGCTCGAGGCGGCGGTGCCCGTATGACCTCGATCGTCGCGGTCGTCCCCGCGTTCGACGAGGAGGCCGCGATTGGCGCCGTCGTCGAGGAGATCCGCGCCGTCGATCCGCTCATCGACGTCGTCGTCGTCGACGACGGCTCGACGGACGGCACGGCGGACGTCGCGCGCGCGGCCGGCGCGGCTGTCGTCCGGCTGCCCTTCAACCTCGGGATCGGCGCGGCGGTGCAGACCGGCTTCCGCTACGCGCTCGAGCACGGCTACGACGTCGCGGTGCGTCTCGACGGCGACGGTCAGCACGACGCCACCGAGCTCCCGAAGCTCCTGATCCCGCTCGGGCGCGGAGAGGCGGACGTCGTCACCGGCTCGCGCTTCCGCGGAGGCGACGACGCCTATCGGCCGCCTCTCGGGCGCCGCCTCGGGATCACCTGGTTCGCCCGCCTCGTCTCGATCCTCTCCGGGCAGAAGGTGACCGACACGACCTCGGGCTTCCAGGCGTTGAACCGCGACGCGATCGCGCTCTTCGCACGCGACTACCCGAGCGACTACCCCGAGGTCGAGGCGACCGTGCTCCTGCTGAAGCACCGGCTACGGCTCGTGGAGGTGCCGGTGAGGATGCGCGAGCGCGAGCACGGCTCGTCGTCGATCACGCTCCTGCGGTCGATCTACTACGCGATCAAGGTGACGCTCGCGCTCCTCGTCGCGATGGCCCGGCGGTCTGCGATTCCCTCGGAGGGGTCGCCGAGGTGACGCCGGTCAGGATCTCCATCGCGGCCGCGATCGGCGCCGCGCTGCTGCTCCTGATCATCCTCGAACTGATCCGCGGCCGCCGCCTGAAGGAGCGCTACGCGTTGCTCTGGCTCGTGACCGGCGTCGCGCTTCTCGTCCTCGCCCTCTGGCGCGGGGGACTGAACACGATCGCCGGCTGGCTCGGCGTCGGCACCTATCCGCCGGCGATCCTGTTCGCGGCGGCGATCATGTTCGTGATCGCTGTCCTGCTCCACTACTCGACGGTCCTCTCCCGGCTCACCGACGACAACGTGCTCCTCGCCCAGGAGGTCGCGCTCCTCCGCGCACGGATCGACGTGCTCGAGGCGGACGCAACGCCGACGGCCAAGAACCCCGCTGCTACGGCGCGACGGGCTGGCTGATCGCGAAGACGTCGCCCTCCTCGTCGTCGTCGAGCCAGTTCGCGGCGACCCCGATGCGGTACATCGCGTCGGCGGGCGGGTCGGGGTCGACGAACCGTCGCTCGCGCGTCGTCACGAGCGTCTCGGCGCGGAGCTCGCAGCGCCGCCCTCCCTGAAGCTGGCAGACGATGTCGGAGAACCCGCGCGCGAGCGAGGAGCGATAGACGCGGTAGAAGGTGCGCGCCCGATCGGTGGAGTCGCTCCAGATCAGCTCGTTGCCCGCCCCGGCGCGCACGACCGTCAGCTCGACGACGGACGGGTCGGCGGGGACCCCGATCTCCTTCACGAGAACCTCGTCTGAGACGAAGACGCCCTCGGTTCGCTCCACCGACGACTCGATGCTCGCCACGAGGAGAACCGCTACGGGCACGACCGCGAGAAACGCGACGACGGCCACCGTGGCGCGCGTTCCCGGGCGACGACCTCCTGACGATGCGAGCCGCGGTCCCGCCCGTCGGATGACGGTCGGCACGAGGAGCGGGATTGCCGCCGTGAGGATGACGAAAGCCGGGAGAGCCGGCATCACGAGCCGCCAGTAGCTGCCTGACTCGACCGTCGCGACATCGGCGGCGCCCTTGACGACGACGTATGCAAGCAGCCAGCCCAGCAGGAGACCGGCGACGGGAACCGACCGGCGAGCGACTGCGAGCGCGCCCGCGAGTGGGAGACACTGGAGCACGCGCGCGCTCCACGAAAACTCGCGGAGGTTCGACATGTTCTGCTTCCACGTGTCGACGTTGAGGTTCACCGTGCGGTCGAACCACGACGTCACGGAGCCGACGACCGGCTCGCCGGCGCCGAGCACGAGACGGAGCTCCTCCTGGGCGAAGAGGGGCACCTGACCGAGACCCCGCGCCTTCCAGATCGTCAGCGCGACGAGCGAAGGCCCGAGCGCGAGGGCGAAGAGCGCAGCATGGTCGACCCGGCGAGCCAGCAGGAACGCGACGGCGGGCCCGCCGAGGAAGAGCACGTTCGCTGGCTTGAGGGCGAGGGCGACGCCCGCGAACGTCCCCGCGAGGATCGCCTCGCGGTACGCGCCTCTCTCGAGCGCGCGGACGGTGAGCGCTGCCGAGACGAGGACGGCGACGACCGACGGGAAGTCCGCCTGCTGGGTCAGCCCGAGCGCCTGGGGAAGGAACTGGTCGACCCACGAGTCGTGGTAGCGCTGGATGAAGTACGGAATTGCCGCGAACGGCGCTGCGACGAACCCGGCGGCGCACCAGAGCCCGGCGAGGCGACCGGCGAGCCGGGCGCCGATGTCGTAGACCGCGAGCGTCGCGATTGGTCCCAGCACCCCGACCTGGAGGACGGTGGTGAGCGGAAGGAGCTCGACAGAGCTCGACCCGGTGATCCACGTCAGCGGGGCGAGCAGCATGGGCCACCCGTGGCTCGTGAGGGCGTAGCCGATCTCGCCCCTGCCGAGGAGCCAGCCGGACGTCACGAGCCAGATCTGATCGCCTCCCTGGTAGGTGAGCCACCCGTTCGTGTTCACCGAGCGAAAGAGGGCGGCGGTGGCGAGGATCTGGACGGTGACGATGGCGCCGAGTGCGATCGCGACGTGCCGCGTCAGCCGGTCGGCGAGTTGTCCGAGCCGGGTGAGGGCGACGCCGACTCTGGTCTGGGCTACCGCGGGCGCGGCTGACGTCATGCGACCGCGGCGCGGAAGGAGGCGACCGTTCGCGCGATGCCCTCCCGCAGCGGCGTCCGCGCCGTCCAGCCGAAAAGCTCTCGCGCGCGCGACGGATCGAGGCTCCGTCGCGGCTGCCCGTTCGGCATCGACGTGTCCCACACGATCGAGCCCTCGAAGCCGACCGCTTCCGCGACGAGCTCGGCCGTCTCGCTGATCGAGGTCTCGACACCCGTACCGAGGTTGACCGGCTCCGGCCCGTCGTACAGCTCGGCCGCGGCGACGAGCCCGTCGACACAGTCCTCGACGTACAGGTACTCCCGCGTGGGCGAGCCGTCGCCCCACAGCACTATTTCCGCCGGCGACTCGATCATCTTGCGGACAAGGGCGGGGATGACGTGCGAGGTCGCGAGGTCGAAGTTGTCCCCCGGGCCGTAGAGATTCGTCGGCAGGAGGAAGATCGCATTCGTCCCGTATTGCTCGCGGTAGGCCTGGGCCCCGACCAGGATCGTCTTCTTCGCGACCCCGTACGGCGCGTTCGTCTCCTCGGGGTAGCCGTTCCAGAGCTCGTCCTCGCGAAACGGGACGGGCGTCAGCTTCGGGTACGCGCACACCGTTCCCACGATCGCGAGCTTGGGCGTCCCGTGCAGGCGTGCTTGCTCGAGGACGTGCGCACCCATGATCAGGTTGGCGTACCAGTAGCGACCCGGATTCGCGCGGTTCGCGCCGATCCCGCCGACCTCGGCCGCGAGGTGGAAGACGAGCTCGGGGCCGGTCTCGGCGAAGAGCCGCTCGGTGTCCTGCATCGACGTCAGGTCGTGCTCGGAGCGTCGAGCGGCGACGACGTCGTGGCCCTCTCCCTCAAGACGTTCCACGAGCCGCGAGCCGAGAAACCCGCCCCCGCCGGTGACGAGGATGCGGCTCACGATCTCGTGAGCTGAGGTGCTCCGGTCGGCAGCCAGTCGACGCGGCCGAGCCAGCGCTCGCGGCTCTCCGCGTACCAGCGGATCGTTCGCAAAACGCCTTCCTCCCACGAGACGCGAGGCTGCCAGCCCGTCTCGGCGGTGAGCTTCTCGTGCCCCACCCGCAGCGCCATGACATCGCTCGCACCCGGCCGCTTCCGTTGCTCGACCGTGACGATCCGCCGGTCGTCGGGCCAGAAGCCGTGCTCGACACCCGTCCGGATGATGAGGTCGGCCCAGTCGGCCATCGAGATGTTGGCGCCCTGGCCGTAGACGTAGACGTCGCCCGGCCGGCCGTGGGCTGCGACCATGAGGTGACCGCGGACGCCGTCTGTGCAGAAGCAGAAGTCGCGCAGCGGCTCGAGCGCGCCAAGCTCGATCTCGGGCCGGACGAGCGCCTGTGTCACGATCGTCCCGGTCACGTAGCGCGGGTTTTGGCGGGGGCCGTAGTTGTTGAACATCCGCGTCACGACACCGGGCAGGCCGTAGGCGTCGTGGTAGTTCATCGTCAGGAAGTCGGCGGCGACCTTCGCGGTCGCGTAGATCGACTTCGGGTTGATCGGTGACCGCTCGTGGAGGATCAGCGCGCCCGCGTCGTCGAACGTGTGGTGCTCGGAGACGTCGTCGCGCACGTTCCCGTACTCCTCCGAGGTGCCGGCCGTGTCGAACTTCTCGAGCTCGAGGCCCCAGTCGACGATCGACTGGAGCAGGTTGAGCGTCCCGATCGTGTTCGTCATCACGGTCTCGTACGGGCGGTGCCACGACTCGCCGACGTGGGCCTGCGCGCCGAGGTGGAAGACGTACGGACGGTCGGGTGCCTCGCACAGCTCCCGCACGAGATAGTCGACCGAGGTGCGGTCGGTGAGGTCGGCGAAGTGCACCTTCAGGTCGTTCCGGAGGTGCCCGATGTTGTTGAGCGCACCGCTCGAGGTCGCGCGAACGAAAGCGTGGACATTCGCGCCGAGCGCGACGAGCGCGTCGGTGAGATGCGAGCCCATGAAGCCGTCGGCACCCGTGATCAGGACGGTGCGGCCGCCG
>JACDBY010000426.1 GCA_013694685.1 Actinomycetota bacterium | reverse complement strand
CCCCGACGCTTCACGACGCTCTCCGCGAACGCCGCCCGCAGGCGCGCCGGATCCGTGCCCGGAGGCTCGAACCGTGACCCCGACACGCCTCCGGGCCGCCGGGAGGATGCGGTCCTGGGCCCGTCCTAGAATGGCCCACCGGTCATGGCAGAGACACCCTTCGTCCACCTTCACGTCCACTCGGAGTACTCGATCCTCGACGGGGCGTGTCGGATCCCGGCGCTCGCCCGAAAGGCCGCCGAGCTCGAGATGGCCGCCGTCTCGCTCACCGACCATGGCTCGATGGCAGGTGCGATCGACCTGCACACGGCGGCCGAGGCGCAGGGGATCAAGCCGATCTTCGGCTGCGAGGTGTACGTCGTCGACGACCGCAAGGCGCTCACGAAGGGCCAGGCGCACCTCACGCTGCTCGCCGAGTCGAACGAGGGCTACGGGAATCTCGTCCGGCTCTGCTCGCTCGGTTTCCTCGAGGGCTACTACTACAAGCCGCGCGTCGACTGGGAACTCCTCGAGCGCCATGCGAAGGGCCTGATCGCGCTCTCAGGCTGCCTCTCGGGTCGCGTCTCGCGCGCGCTCAGCGAACACCGTCCGAGCGACGCCGAGGGCGAGCTCGACCGGCTCGCGCAGATATTCGGTCACGACTCGACCTACGTGGAGCTCCAGAACGTCGGCCTCCCCGAGCAGCAGGAGGCCTTCCGCGGGCTGCCCGGGCTCGCGGCGAAGCGCAACCTGCCCCTCGTCGCGACGGGAGACGTCCATTACCTCGAGGCGACCGACGCATCGAGCCACGACGCTCTTCTGTGCATCCAGTCGGGCGACTCGCTGAAGAACCCGAACCGCTGGCGTTTCGGCGCCGACGAGTTCTACTTCAAGACCCCGGCCGAGATGGCGCTCGACTTCCCCGGTCAGGACGAGGCGCTCCGCCGGAGCCTTGAGATCGCCGAGCGCTGCAACGTCGTGCTCGAGCTCGGCCGGATCCGGCTCCCGAAGTTCCCCGTGCCCGGCGGCCGCGACGCGTTCGACTACCTCGTCGAGCTCTGCGAGCAGGGGCTCGTCAAACGCTACGGGCGCTCGACCCCGGAGCTCAACGAGCGCCTGCGCTTCGAGCTCAAGACGATCCGCGAGATGGGGTTCGCCGACTACTTCCTGATCGTCGCGGACTTCATCGGCTTCGCGAAGCGAAACGGCGTCTCGGTCGGACCGGGGCGCGGCTCGGCGGCGGGCTCGCTCGCGGCCTACTGCCTCGAGATCACCGACATCGACCCGATCCGCTACGACCTCCTCTTCGAGCGGTTCCTCAACCCGGCCCGCAAGGACATGCCCGACATGGACATCGACTTCGCGGTCGAGGGCCGCGAGTCGGTGATCAACTACGTCGCCGACAAGTACGGACGCGATCGCGTCGCGCAGATCATCACGTTCTCGAAGATGGCCGCGCGGGCCGCGCTTCGGGATGCCGGCCGCGTCCTCGAGATCCCTTACGGCACGGTCGACCGGATCGCGAAGCTCGTGCCCGAAGGGCCGGGGCAGACGCTCGAGGACGCGATGAAGCCAGGCGCTGAGTTGCGAAAGGTCGTCGACGCGGATCCGGTCGCGAAGGAGATCGTCGACCTCGCACGACCGCTGGAGGGGCTGACGCGCGCAGACTCGATCCATGCGGCCGGGGTCGTGATCGGCGCGGAGCCGCTGATCGACGTCGTGCCGCTGCAGCAGAAAGGCCCCGGGGCGGAGCTCGTGACCCAGGTCTCGATGAAGAACGTCGAGGCGCTCGGGCTCCTCAAGGTCGACTTCCTCGGCCTGCGCAACCTCGACGTGATCGACAAGGCGGTCGAGCTCGCGGGCGGGCTCGACATCGGCGGGATCCCGCTCGACGACAGGAAGACCTACGAGATGCTGGCGCGTGCGGACGCGGCCGGAGTGTTCCAGTTCGAGTCGTCCGGGATGCGGGACGCGCTCCGGCAGGTCAAGCCGACCCAGTTCGATGACCTGATCGCGCTCGTCGCGTTGTACCGCCCCGGGCCGATGCAGTACATCCCGAGCTACGCCGCGCGCAAGAACGGTCGCGAGGCGATCAGCTACATCGACAAGCGGCTCCAGACGATCACCGGCGACTCGTACGGGATCTGCATCTACCAGGAGCAGTACATGCGGATCGCGAAGGAGCTCGCGGGGTTCGAGCCGGCCGAGGCCGAGACGCTCCGGCGTGCGATCGGCAAGAAGATCCACGCGCTGATGGCGTCGCTGAAGGGAAAGTTCCTCGACGGCTGCGCCGCGAACGGCGTCACGCCGGCGGTCGCCGACCAGCTTTGGAAGGACATGGAGTCCTCGCAGGACTACTCCTTCAACAAAGCGCACTCCGCGTGCTACGCCCTGATCGCGTATCGAACCGCCTGGCTCAAGGCGAATCATCCGTGCGAGTACATGGCGGCACTCATCTCGAGCGTGATGAACACGAAGGATCGCGTGCCGCTCTACGTCAACGCCTGCGACGAGATGGGGATCGAGGTGATGCCGCCGGACGTCAACTCGTCGGCCGTCGACTTCGCCGTCGTCGAGGGCAAGATCCGCTTCGGCCTCAACGCAGTGAAGAACGTGGGTGAGACGGCCGCGCAGCGCATCGTCGCCGCCCGGGCGGATGGGGGAGCGTTCACCTCGATCTTCGACTTCACCGAGCGGGTCGATCCGCAGGTGGTCAACAAGCGCTCGCTCGACTCGCTCGTCAAGTGCGGGGCGCTTGACTCGACCGGTGCGACGCGCCTCGGGATGCTCGCGGTGCTGGAGCAGGCGCTTGCCCATGGCCAGAAGCTCGCGGCCGACCGGCTGATGGGGCAGTCGTCGCTCTTCGACAGCGCCTTCGACACCGTCGAGCATGCCTCGGTCACGCACTACCCGTCGATCTCGACGGCCGAGTTCGAGAAGCAGGAGCTCCTCCGCCTCGAGAAGGAGACCCTCGGGCTCTACGTCTCCGAGCACCCGCTCTCGGCGGTGCGGACACAGCTACGGCGAAAGACGGACGCGACGCTCGCCGAGTTGGAGAGGCGCCGAGACGGCGAGGTCGTGACCGTCGGCGGAATCGTCGCGGACGTGAAGCAGCTGACGACGAGGCGCGGCGAACCGATGGTGTTCCTGACGCTCGACGACCCGACAGGATCGGCCGAGGTCGTGGTCTTCAACTCGACCTACCAGCAGGCGCGCGAGCTCTGCGTCGCAGACCGCATCCTCGTCGTAAAGGGCCGCGTCGACCACAAGCAGCAGGGTGAGACGAAGGTCGTGGCCTCGGAGGTAACGGCATTCGAGGCCGTCGCCGAGCGCCGCGAGGTGCGGTTCGCGCTCGACGCGCGCGAGGCACCCGCAGGGCTGGTCCGCGAGCTCGCCCGGCTCGTGCGCGAGTTCCCGGGCGAGGCGCCGGTCTACCTCTCGCTCGACACCTCCGAGGGCCCGAAGACCTACGCGCTCGGCCCCGAGTATCGCGTTCGTCCCGATGCGGACTTCCTGGCCGAGGCCCGCTCGCTCCTGGGCGGCGCCACACTCGTATAGATCGTCCGGTCTAAGAGCACGTGTCCGACTGAGGTCGGACACAGCAGACCGACATCGCGCGCGGCAGCTGCGGCCGAGAGGCTGACGCCGAAGGCGGCGGCCATCAGGGTCTGCCACGCCGGAGACGGGGTCAAGCCACGGGATTCGGCTCCTGCCGAATCCCGCTTGGCGGATAAAATCAGAGCAGGATCTGCAGCGCGAGCGGGACGGAGCAGCCGCGTTCGAGGAGCGACATCGCCAGATGGAGATCGACCTCGGGCGTTCCGGCGAGCACCGCGGCCGACTCCGCGTCATAGCCGGCGCGCTCGAGAGAGAACGCCCGCCATTGCTCGACGCGGTCGACCTCGACGTGCGGCTCGATGAGATCTGCTTGCGACATGGTCTCTTCCTGATGCATCGGAGGGCGTCTGTCTAGATGTTCGTACGAGCGGTCCGATCGGATGTCTCCTTGTACGCGCTCGGCGTTCAGGAATTGCGGTCGGGGGGTGAAGGAGCTGTAAGAACGTTCCGGGACGGTCCTCGCGCGCGGGTCGGATACTTGCGGCATGCTCCTCCCGCTCGTAGGATCGCGCGGTGCAGCTCAGGAAG
>JACDBY010000420.1 GCA_013694685.1 Actinomycetota bacterium | reverse complement strand
GTGCTCGCGGTGAAGGAGAGCATCTTGCCGCCCACGATCAACTATGAGAGCCAGGACCCCGATTGCGACCTCGACTACATCCCGAATGAGTCGCGGCAGGCCGATGTCCCGGTCGCCGTCTCGAACTCGTTCGGCTTCGGAGGGCACAACGCGACCATCGTGGTCAGGCGCTTCACCGACTGAGCTGTAAAAACCCGTTTCACGATGAAACGTTTATGAATCGGGTTCTCTCTAAGCTCCCGTCGTGGAGCGGTGGGCGACCTTCGATTGCTACGGCACGCTCGTGGACTGGAACTCGGGCCTCGGGCGTGAGCTCGAGCGACTCTTCGGCGTCGAGCCGGCGCCTCGCCTGCTCGAGCGCTACCACGAGCTCGAGCCGCAGGTACAGGCCGACGGATATCGGAGCTATCGCGAGGTGATGACGCTGACCGTGATGCGCGTTGCGCAGGAGGAGAGCCTCGCGATTCCCGAGGGGGAGGCGCCGCGGCTCGGCGAGTCGCTCCCGGACTGGCCGGTCTTCGAGGAGGTGCCTCCGGCGCTCGCAAGACTGCGTGACGGTGGCTGGAAGCTCGCCATCCTCTCGAACTCCGACCGCGATCTGATCGCGGCCTCGGAACGGGCGATCGGGGTTCCGTTCGATCTCACCGTCGTCGCAGAGGATGTCGGCTCGTACAAGCCCCAGCACGGGCACTGGGAGCGGTTCTTCGAGGAGAGTGGCGCTGATCGCAGTGCCCATGTCCATGTCGGCGCAAGCCACTTCCACGACATCGCCCCTGCTACCGAGCTGGGGTTGTCATCCGTGTGGATCAACCGGCTGGGCGAGCGGGCGGAGCCTGAGCCGACCCGCCAGCTGCCCGACCTCGCCCGCCTCCCCGAGACGCTCGACGAGCTCGTCCGTGCCTGAGCTCGAGCTGCGGGCTCCGACGCTCGAGGATCTGCCGGAGCTCACCGAGTTCTTCGCCGCGATCGAGCGCGAGTGGGGTCACGGCGGGGCGCTTGAGCCCGAGATCCGGGACTGGCTCACGAGCCCCTTGCAGGACCCCGCCGAGGACTTTCGCGTCGCGCTCACGGGCGGCCGCATCGTCGGGTGGAGCGACCTCTGGGATCAGAACCGAGAGCACGAGCGGTTGTTTCTCGGCGCCCGCTCACATCCGCGAGACCTCGCGGTCTACCGCGCGCTGCTCGAGTGGGGCGAGGATCACGCCGAGCGAATCGCGAATGGAGCCGCCGGGTCGCTTCGCTGCGGTGCGCCGAGCGACGACCCGCTGCTCGCGGCCGAGCTTCAGGAGCGTGGCTACCGGCCGCTGCGGCACTTCTTCACCATGGCGATCGGCCTCGACAGCGAGCTGCCGGCGCCGGAGTGGCCCGGCGGGATTGACGTCCGCACCTTTCGCGCGGGCGACGAGCAAGCATTCTTCGACGCGGACACCGAGACTTTCGCCGACCATTGGGATTTCGTGCCGATTCCCTACGAGGACTGGAAGTCGTACTTCGTCGAGACCGAGCGGTTCGACCCGACGCTCTGGTTCGTCGCCGAGGACAACGCGCAACTGGCTGGTTTCGCGATGTGCCTGAACGAGCGACGCCCGAACACCGGGCACGTGGAGGTGCTGGGCGTGCGTCGACCCTGGCGTCGGCGCGGGCTCGCGCGGGCCCTTCTCCTCCACGCGTTCGCGGAGTTCAAGCGTCGTGGCCGCACACGCGCGGATCTCGGAGTGGACGCCGAGAACCTCACGGGCGCAGTTCGCCTCTACGAACGCGCCGGCATGCACGTCGCCCATCGCTTCGACGCGGTCGAGAAGAAGCTCAATGGCTGATCTCACCCTGCGAGAGCCGAGCGAGCGCGACGCCGCGGCGATCGCGGCGATCTGCAACGCGGTCAGCCGCGAGCTCTACGGCATCGGCGATGCCGACGAGAACGAGGTTCGGAGCTGGTTCGCGCTGCCCGACCTGAAGGCCTGGGTCCTCGAGCGGGATGGGCGAGTGGTGGCGTACGCGGACACGCGCCGGGACGACGACGGAACGCGCTTTCCGATCGACATCCGCGTCGCCTCCGAAGCAAGGGGCTCCGGAGCGGCGGCTCGCCTTGTCGCCGCGGCCGAGGATTGGGCATGCGGCAGGGCGAACGGCGGTGCGC
>JACDBY010000392.1 GCA_013694685.1 Actinomycetota bacterium | reverse complement strand
GCACGGGCCGAGAACCACGTGCGCGGTGTCGACGACCTCGACGACACGATCGCGCGCCTCGTCGCGTATCGCGACGCGGGCGCGGACTGCGTCTACGCACCGTGGCTCCTCGAGCTGGGGCGGATCGAGCGCGTGGTTCGCGAGCTCGGCGTCCCCGTGAACGTGCTCGCGGTGCCGGACGGCCCGGCCGTGCCCGAGCTCGAGCGCGTCGGCGTGCGCCGTGTCTCGACCGGGAGCCTCGTCGCGGGTGCCGCCTACTGGGCGCTCGAGCGCGCGGCGCGCGAGCTTCGGGGCGAGGGGACGTCGGAGTACGCGAGGACGCGCCTCACGCCCGATCTGATGCGGGCCGCGTTCCGCGACAGTTAGACGCCGCGCGGCGCCTCGTCGTCCACGGTCAGGCGGACGAGGTCGCGAATCGAGATCATCCCGACGACCGCGCCGCCCTCGACGACGGGGAGGTGGCGGAAGCCTCCGTGGATCATGAGCGCTGCGGCCTGGCCGGCGGATTCGTCCGTCTCCACCGTCTCCGGCGAAGACGTCATCGCCTCGGAGACCGGCTGCTCGACGCCGCCGGTCGCGACGGCCCGCAGCACGTCGCGCTCCGTGACGATCCCGACGAGCCGCTCGTCGCCGTCGAGGACGACGACGGCGCCGACGAGGCGTTCGTGCATCCGGCGGGCGGCCTCGACGATGCTCGTCGCAGGCTCGACGGCGAGGACGTCGCCGCTCATGATCTCGCCGACGGTCGGCATCTGCCAATCCTAGATGGGCCGAAGAGCGACGAAGTCGAGTCATGCCGCACGGAAGGTCGAAAGCACGTGTCCGACTGAAGTCGGACACGTCCCCGCTAGGTGCGGCGACCCTTCGCTCGCGCCGCGTTCCGCGAGAGCTTGGCGACGGAGCGCCAGCGCTTGCGCTCCTCCGACTGAGCCCGGTTGTCGATCCGACGCTCGAGGTGGGCGAGCTCCGCCTGGAGGCTCAGGTAACTCTCCCACCGCTCGGTTGCGAGCGTCCCGTCGGCGAGCGCCGCCTTGACGGCGCAGCCGGGCTCGGACTCGTGGCTGCAATCCGAGAAGCGGCAGTGCTCGAAGAGCGAGGTGACGTCCTCGAACGCCTCCTCCAGGCCGTCGTCGGCGATCCAGAGTTGGAGCTCCCGCATCCCCGGCGTATCGATCAGGAGCCCGCCACCGGGTAGCTGGACGAGCTCGCGCCGAGCGGTCGTGTGCCTGCCGCGGCCGTCGTCCCGGATCTCGTTCGTCGCGAAGAGCTCCTCGCCGAGGAGCGCGTTCGCGAGCGTCGACTTGCCGACACCCGACGAGCCGAGGAGGGCCGCGGTGACGCCCGGCGTCAGGTAGGCGCGCACGTCGTCGAGCCCCTCTCCCGTACGGCTCGAGATTGCGTGGATCGGGATGCCGACGGCGATCGCCTCGACCGCGGCGACACGCGCCCCGATGTCGCCTGTGAGATCACTTTTCGTGAGGAGCAGGACCGGCCGCGCCCCGCTCTCCCGCGCGAGGATCAGGTAGCGCTCGAGGCGACGTAGGTTCAAATCCTCGTTGAGTGACGTGACGATGAAGACGACGTCGATGTTGGCGGCGAGCACCTGCTCCTCGGTGGCTTGCCAGGCCGTCTTGCGTGAGAACTTCGTCCGCCGGGGGAGGACGGCGGTGATCGTCCCCGCCCGCTCGTCGGCGCGTGCGACGACCGCGACCCAGTCGCCGACGACGGGGCGCTCGGCCGGCGACGACGCTTCGTCGTAGAGGCGGCCGGCGACGTCGCACCTGAGCTCGCCGAGCTCGGTCAGGACGTCGTGTGCTCCGCGGTGCGGAACCGCGACGCGACCCGGAATCGTGCCGGGCGGGGCGACGCTGGTGAACCCCTCGGCGAAGAACTCGTTCCAGCCGAGCGCTTTCAGAACGGACAACTCATCTCCTCTGATCGGGTGGCGGAGGCGCACGCCGGCGCACCCGTCGGAGATGAGGTGTGACCGAACGTCAGTCGGGCACCCGCCCCCGGGGACGGCGCGGCGAGCGGAACGCGGTATCGGTCATCGCGGCACCTCCCTTCGTCGAGGACGGTCCTCAGTATGGCGCATCCGCGAGTCTGTCGCGGGGCCGGACCTGTCCGGCCCGTCGTGCGGCCCGTGGTGAGGCCGGACAGGTCCGGACCCTACGACAGGGCAGCAGCGAGGGCGTCGTCGAGCGTCTCGTGTCTGAACGTGAAGCCGCTGCTCACGAGGCGCTCCGAGCTCACCCGTTGTCCGCCGAGCAGCATCTCCTCACCCATCTGCCCGAACATCGTCTTCACCGCCAAGGACGGCAGCGGGAAGATCGTCGGCCGATGGGTCGCACGACCGAGTGCTTTGACGAACTCCGCGTTCGGTAGAGCGCCTGCAGCGACATTGACGGCGCCGTCGAGCTCCGACTCGAGCACATGGAGGTACGCACGAACGGCATCCTCGAGCGAGACCCAGCTCCACCATTGGCGTCCGCTCCCGACCCGACCACCGAGACCCAGCTTGAAAGGGGTGAGCATCTGCGCGATCGCGCCGCCCTCCTTCGCGATGATCGGCGCCTTGCGCAGGGCGGCCCAGCGCAGGCCGGCTTCGCGGGCCGGCGCAGCTGCCTCCTCCCAGGCGGCGGCCACCTCGGCAGCGAAGCCCTGGCCCTGCGGGCTGGACTCGGTGACAGTCGGGTCGTCGGGGCCGTAGAAGCCGACCGCCGAAGCCTGGACGAGCGCGGGCCTCGAGTCGAGCGAAGCCGCCGTGCGTGCGACGAGACCGGTTCCGTCGACCCGGCTCCGGAGGATCCTCTCGCGGGCGCCTTCGCTCCAGCGCTCGCCGATCGACTCACCGGCGAGGTGGACGATCGCGTCGACGCCCTCGAGCGAGGCGGCGTCGATCGTGCCTCGCTCGATATCCCACCCGACCTCACCCGGGTTCTCGGCCTTCCCGCGGGTGAGCGTGAGGACCGTGTGACCCGCCGCGTGGAGGGCCGGTACGAGCGCCGTCCCGACGAGCCCCGACGCACCGGTGACGGCGACCTTCATGCCCGATGTCTACGTGGACCGGTGGAGCACGGCAAGCGAGAACGCGTGGCGGCGGACGCCTATCCAACTGAAAATCACAAGGCAGTTGCGGCCTGCGGAGC
>JACDBY010000309.1 GCA_013694685.1 Actinomycetota bacterium | reverse complement strand
GTGTCGGCGTACGGCCGCATCGCCTCGATCCGCGCCTGCGCGCGCCGCAGCTTCGCAGCCGCGACGAGCTCCATCGCCCGCGTGATCTTCCGCGTGTTCCGGACGGACCGAATCCGCCGCTTGTAGTCCTGAACGGACGCCATGGGGTAGTTGCCTGCCTGTCGGCACTTCTCGCCTTGAGGGCGAAAAGTGCCTCTCGAAGCTGTTCAGAGGCACTTTTCGCGAAGCGAGAAGTGCCCGCAGGCGAACGCGTTGCGATAGGCTGACGCCTGCCCGGTATCCGCGAGGAACTGGAGCCAGACATGATCGAGAGCGTCAACGTCATCGGTGCGAGCGGTCGCGTCGGCAGCGCTCTGAGCGCGCGGTTGCGCGAGCGCGGCATCGTCGTGCGCGAGGACGACGCAGAGCTCGTCCTCCTCTGCGTTCCCGACCGGGCGATCGCCGAGGTCGCGGCGCGCGTCGCGCCAGGTCCCTGGGTGGCGCACGTGAGCGGGGGAACGCCGCTCACGGCGCTCGAGCCGCACGCGCGGCGCTTCACGCTGCACCCACTGCAGACCTTTTCCCGCGACCGTGGTGCGGAGCAGATCGACGGCGCGTGGGCAGCGGTCACGGGAGAGACCGACGAGGCGCGCGACGTCGCCGTTGGGCTCGCCGCCACGCTCGGCCTGCGGCCGTTCGTGCTCGCCGACGAGGATCGAGCGCTCTACCACGCGGGCGCCGCCATGGCGTCGAACTACCTCGTCACGTTGCGGCGAGCGGCCGGTGAGTTGCTCGAGTCGGCGAGCGTCCCGCCCGAGGCGCTCGAGCCACTGATGCGACGCGTGATCGAGAACGGCTTCCAGCTGACCGGGCCGATCGAGCGGGGCGACTGGGAGACGGTGGAGCGCCACCGAGCTGCGATCGCCGCCGCTGCGCCCGAGCTTCTGGAGGCATACGAGGCCTTGGCGACGGTCACGGCTCGTGACGCTGTGGCTCGAGGTCTGTCGGCGTGATCGTCGCGCGCACCGTCGACGGCGTTCGCGCGGCGCTGGCCGACCGGCGCGGCGGAACGGTTGCGCTCGTCCCGACCATGGGCGCGCTCCACGGCGGCCATCGCGCCCTGGTGCGGGCCGCGCGCGGCGCGTGCGACACCGTCGTGCTCAGCCTCTTCCTCAATCCATCCCAGTTCGGTGACCCGGCCGACCTGAACGGCTATCCGCGCGACGAAGCTGCCGACCTCGACGCGGCCGGCGCGGCCGGAGTCGACCTCGTCTTCGCACCGACGACCGATGAGATGTATCCACCGGGCTACCAGACCTGGGTCGAGGTGACCGAGCTCGGACGGATGCTCGAGGGCGAGTTCCGCCCCGGCCACTTTCGCGGTGTCGCGACCGTCTGTCTCAAGCTGTTCACGATCGTCCGCCCGGACGTCGTCGTCTTCGGCCAGAAGGACGCGCAGCAGGTCGCCGTGCTCCGGCGGCTGATCGCCGACCTGCACCTCGAGCTCGAGCTCCTCGCGGTGCCAACCGTCCGCGACCCCGACGGGCTCGCGCTCTCGTCGCGGAACGCGCGGCTCACCCCCGCCGAGCGCAGACGCGCGCTCGCTCTCCCCCGCGCGCTTGCAACCCGCGACCCCGATGAAGCGCGCGCGCTCCTCGAGGAAGCGGGTCTCGACGTCGACTACGTGGCGATCCCGCCCTTCCACCCGCCAACCATCGCCGCGGCTGTCCGCGCCGGCTCGACCCGCCTGATCGACAACATCCCACTCGAAACGGAGGTCTCACGATGAGCGTCCCCGCCGGAAAGCTCGCTCTGCCCGAGCTCACCGAGATGAAGCACCGCGGAGACCGGATCGTGATGGTGACCGCCTACGACATGCCCGGCGCACGGTTCGCTGAGGACGCCGGGATCGACATGATCCTCGTCGGCGACACGGCCGCGATGGTGGTACTCGGACACGAGGGCACGACCGTGCCCGTCACGATGGACGAGATGCTCTTCCTGACGCGCGCCGTCGCGCGTGCCGTGCACCGGCCGATCGTCGTCGGCGACATGCCGTTCGGCTCGTACCAGGTCTCGGACGAGGACGCCGTCCGCAATGCCATCCGGTTCGTCAAGGAAGCGGGCGCAGACGTCGTCAAGCTCGAAGGGGCCGGCCCCATGGTGTCGCGGGCACGCGCGATCGTCGAGGCGGGAATCGGCGTCGTCGGTCACATCGGCCTCACGCCGCAGTCCGCAACGATGCTCGGCGGCTTCAAGACGCAGGGCAAGACCGCCGAGGCGGCGCGGGCACTCGTCGACGGCGCGCATGCGCTCGAGGCGGCCGGCTGCGTCGCCCTCGTGCTCGAGGCGGTTCCGGCCCCGGTCGCGGAGGAGATCACCCGGCGGCTCGAGATCCCGACGATCGGGATCGGAGCGGGTGCGGCGTGCGACGGCCAGGTGCTCGTCTACCACGACCTGCTCGGCCTCACCGAAGGCCATCTGCCGCGCTTCGTCAAGCGCTACGCGAACCTCTCACGCGACATTCGCGACGCGCTCGAGGCGTACGCGTCCGAGGTACGGAGCGGCGCCTTTCCCGGCCGGGAGCACACCTATGTGATGTCAGAGGAGGAGCTCGAAGCGTTTCGGGCGCCGGGGTCTGTCCCCGTAGGGGACTGACCCCTGTGCGACCGGCGTCGTCCCACGGCACGCGTTCGCCGGTCGCGCAGTGGACCTGGCCCGTCGGGGCCAGTCCCGTCCTATAACGCGCTCGGCAGTACCGCGAACGCCGCGACCATCACGGCCGCCAGCGCAAGCGCGCCGACGACCCCGCGCCACGGCAGGCGGAACGTCACCCTCAGGCCGAGCCCGACGAGGACGACCGACCAGGCGACGAACACGAGCCCGATCGCGACGACGACCGACCGGGCGGTGCCCTCGTCGTCGCCGCCCGAGCGGAACCAGTCGCTCCCGAATCCGAGCACGATCACCGGCACGAGAACGAGGAGCGAAAGCGCGACCGGTAGCGCCGCGAAGCCCAGTACCTGGCGGGCGATCCTCGCGGTGGCCCCGACACCGACCGCCTTCGCCCCGAGCCAGAGCGCGAGCCCGAGCAGAAAGTATCCCCCCGCGCCGTAGAAGACGCCGGCGACGAAGGTCACGACGAGAATGACGAGCCCGTCCACCGTCGAGTCGTTTCCGATCCTGCCCCACGCGGGTGTGAGCAGGACAGCCGTCATCCCGGCGAGGATCGTGATCGCGAGCACAGGCTCGGCGCGCGCCGCGACGTCGGCTTCGTCGGTTCTCGCGAGCGCCGCGAACACCTGGCGCGGCGCGGTGACGAGGAGCGGCACACGTCTCCACCATGCTCGTCCGAGGGCGTCCGCCTCGGCGGCGCCCGCCTCGGCTGCGGCGTCGGCGGCACGGGCCGGCTTGAGTGAGTCGCTCACCTGGCGAGCCTAGCGTCGGCGGGGCGTGCTCAGGGACGCCTGCGGAACCACCCGCTGCGGCGCGCCGGCTCCTCGCCGAGCGCCCGCGCGGCGGCGAGTACGTCGGAGACCGTGACCTGCACGAGCTCGTCGACGGGCAGCGTCCCGAGCTCGCCGTTCGCGCCTTCCTCGAGGCGCAACGCCTGGGCGTTCAGCGCGAGCTCGAAGATCGTCCGCGCATAGCGGGCGTTGCCGAACGCCTCACCGCGGCGGGCTCCGTCGAACACGTCGGCGAGCGCCCGCTCGGCGCCCTCGTCGAGCCGGTACTCGCTGGTGGCGGCAAAGAGGCGGGAGATCGCGAGCAGCTCGCCGGTCGTGTAGTCGGGAAAGACGATCTCCCGCTGGAACCGCGAGCGAAGGCCAGGGTTCGACTGGAGGAAACGTTCCATCAGGCGGGGATAGCCGGCCACGATCACCACCAGCCGGTGCCGGTGATCCTCCATGCGCTTGAGCAGCGTCTCGACGGCCTCCGGCCCGAAGTCGCGTGTGCTCTCCTCGGGCGCGAGCGCGTACGCCTCGTCGACGAACAGCAGCCCGTCGAGCGCCCGCCGCACCGCACGGTCGGTCTTGATCGCCGTCGTGCCGATGTACTGACCGACCAGACCGGCCCGATCGACCTCGACGAGATGACCGCGTCGGAGGAGCCCGATCGATCCGTACGACTCCGCGAGGAGGCGTGCGACCGTCGTCTTGCCCGTCCCCGGGTTGCCGAGGAAGACAAGGTGCTGTCCGGTGGCGACCTCGGTCAGTCCGTGCTCCTTCCGCTGCGCCTGCACCTGGAGGAACGCGACGAGCGACGACACCTGCTCCTTGACGGACTCCAGCCCGACGAGCCCGTCCAGCTCCGCTCTCACCTCCACGAGCGGCCGCGGGGGCGGTGGCGGGCGCAGCGCGTCGATGCGCTCGATCCCCGCGGCGAGCCAGGGTTGGTCGTCCCCGAGCGTTCGCAAGCGCCGGAGCACGCGGTCGAGAGGTGCGCTCACCCGATGGTTCTACCCTGCTCCCGCGCAGGCGTCACGCTCGCGCGGACGGCGGAAGGAGCGACGAATGCGATAGTGCGCCCGTGCCTCGCTCAACCTGTCGGGCATGCGGCGCGGCCAACGAGCCCGGCCGAAGCCCTGCGGTCGAGGCTAATCGCACGGCGGCGCCCTGCTCGCGGATCGCGCGACGCGGCACCTGACGGCGCAGCACGAGCGGCTCGCGGGAGTCCTCGCGGCTGCCAAGGGCGACCACGACGAGGCGATCGACCACTTCGCGCTCGGGCTCGCCTCCGCTCGAAACCTGGGCGTCGTCCCTCTCTACGAAGCCCAGATCCTCGTCGACTACGCGCGCTCGCTGGTCGCCCAGGGCCGCACGGAAGAGGCGCGGCCGCTCCTCGCCGAGGCGCGGGTGTTCTACGAAGGCGCCGGAGCGGTCCGGGTGCTCGAGCGCATCGCACAGCTCGAGGCATCCGTCGCCGGCGCGGAGCTGCACGCCTCATGAGATCCCACCACACCCTCGGGTAGCTCACGCAGCAGCGGCGACGCGGCCCTCGGCGAGCACGCCGCGAAGAAACTGCCC
>JACDBY010000388.1 GCA_013694685.1 Actinomycetota bacterium | reverse complement strand
AGGGAGGCGGCGGCGAGCGCGGCTGCAAGCGTCGTGAAGCGCCTCGTCGAGATCGCGCGCGCGTCCGGCTCCGTCGGGGTCGGACGCGTCGGGAGAGAGCGGGTCGCGGTCTCGTGCGAGGTCACATGCCCGTTATACGACCGGCCGCGTGAACCCCGGGTTGTCCGCCGTTAAGCCCTGGTTGCGGCAACCGAGACGGTCTTCACGACCTGCTCGCGCTCCTCGCCGAGCGCGTCGTCGAGCTTGCGCGCGAGCTCCCCCGAGGCGAAGAGCTCCTCGGTGATGTCCGCACCGCCGAGCAGCTCGCCCTTGACGAAGACCTGAGGGATCGTCGGCCAGTCGGAGAGCGCGGTGAGCTCCTGGCGAATCTGCGGGTCGGGCAGGATGTCGACCGCCGTGATCGGCGCGCCCGCATTCCGGAGCGCCTGCAGGGCGCGCATCGAGTTGCCGCAGGCAGGCCGCTCGGGTGTGCCCTTGATGAAGATCGCGACGGGCTCGTCGTCGATCACGTTCTTGATCTGGTCGCGCAGGGTCATTCTCGTCCCTTCGTCGTGATGCGGAGCTCGTGAATCGAGCCATCCGCGAGTGGGTCGGCAAGCGCGCGGTTCACGAGGCGGTGCTGCTCGACGAGCGAGAGACCGGCGAACGTACAGCTCGCGACGGTCACGTGGAAGTGGTCGTCGCCACCGGTCCGGTCGACCACGTCGACCTCCCCGTTCGGGAAGGCCCGCTCGAGCAGCGTGCGGATCGTCTCGATCGCCATCAGTGATGATGCTAACGACCGTGGCCCGGGTCTCCTTCCTGCTCTCGCTCCCGGAGCGTGCCGTTCGCGCGATTGCGGCGTCCGTCGGCGGCGTGCTCCACGAGACGTTCCAGCTCGCGCTCCCGCGGGTCGTTCGACGGTCGCGCCTCTACGAGGCGACCGCGCGCAACGTCCTGCGGGTGACGATCGAGCTCGTCGGCGGCGTGCCGGCGCGGACGGCTCCCGAGGAGGAGTACGAGCCGAGCCCCGGCCGGCTCGCCGTCCGCAAGGGAGCGGGGAACGCTGTCGAGCTGGGATCGATCGCCGCCTTCGGCTTCTCGCCGCTCTGGATTCTCGCCGCCGCCGCGGATGTCACGCGCGGCTCGCGCGCCTACCTCGACGCGTTCGTCTCGGAGCTCGTCGCCGAAGGCGTCCTCGCGGAGGGCTCGGAGCCCGGCTCGGTGGACGAGCTGCTCGCGGCGCTCGAGGGCGTCTCCGGGACGAGCGCGCGACTCGTCGACATCCCGCCGCTCGAGCTCTCGGCCTTGCGCACCTCACTGGACGAGATCCGCAGGGACGCGTCCTCGCTCCCGTCACCGACCGAGCTCGCACGAGTGTTCGACGGGCTCCGCGAGACGGCGCGTCGGGAGCGCACGAGCCTCCTCGAGGTGTCGGCGGGCATCGGCTTCGCATTCTTCAACTCGGCCCGCAAGGTCGGGCGTCAGCACCTGCTCGATCCCTACACGGACGACCTGCGACCCGTCCGGGACGAGGGGTTCGGCGCCTACGCACGACGCGTCTCCCGCCCGTACGCGGAGGCCGTCACGCGGCACTTCGACGCCGACCGGCCGTCCTTCACCGAGCGCGGGCTCGACCGGTTGCGCTGGCAAGGCGACGAGCCCCCGGCCACCTAGCCCGCCGACGCTCCGCGCGGCCGGGTGGGTCGCTCGTGATCCGCAAGGTCTCTCGCGCGGCCGCTCTGCGGGGCGAGCGGGTCGTGCCACACCCGATCCCACGGTCCGGACGCGCGAGGCCGTGCGCTCCACCGTCCCAAGCCCCACCCACCCACGGGGCCGCAATTCTCACCGATTCGATGTGACGTGTCTGCGTCACCTCTGTGCCAACACCGCGCCGGCTCGCGTCTGTGGGCCACGTTCCAACGACGCGCGTGGTGTATAATGTAATGTATGCGTCGGAAACAGATCTACCTCGATGACACGAGCGAGCGGGGACTCAAGCGGCTCGCGGCACGTACCGGTCGCTCCGAGGCTTCGCACATCAGGGAAGCGCTGCAGCGGTACCTCGCGAGCGGCAGCGAGGCCGTCGAGGACCCGCTCGAGCAGCTCATCGGTCTCGTCCCCGACGAGCAAGGGCCCGACGATGTCGCCGAGGAGCACGACCACTACCTCTATGGCACGCCGAAGAAGCGCGCGTGAGGATCGTGTACGCCGACACGGGTGCGTTCATCGCCCTGCTCTGGCGCCGCGATCGCGCACACGAGCGCGTACGCGACCACTACCGCGGGCTCCGCGAGCACGGTGACGTCCTCCTCACCTCGAACCTCGTCGTCTCGGAGACCGCGACGCGGCTTCGCTTCGACGCCGGATTGCCCGTCGCAGTCGCGTTCCGGGAGCTGCTCGACGCGGCGGTCGACTCGGGCCGGCTGATCGTGCGACATACGGACCCCGAGGTCGACGCCAAAGCGTGGGAGCTGATGGAGCGCCATCCCGCGGCGGCGCTTTCGTTCACCGACTGCGTGGGCGCCGTGACGGCGGCCGAGGGTCGCGCAGCCGCCGTGTTCGGGCTCGACCGCGACTTTCGCGTGCTCGGGTTCACGCTCGAGCCATAGGGAAGGGAGACACGATGACCGGAGTAGGATCGAACGCGATGACCCACCCCGACAGCTTCGGCGCGCTCTCGACGCTCTCGGTCGGCGGGACGGAGCACGAGGTGTTCCGGCTCGAGGCGCTGCAGTCCCGGTACGACGTGGCCCGCCTGCCGTACACGCTGCGCATCCTGCTCGAGAACCTGCTGCGCCGCGAGGACGGGGTCACGGTGACACGCGACGACATCGAGGCGGTCGCCCAATGGGACGCGACTGCCGAGCCGACGTGCGAGATCACGTTCGCGCCGGCGCGCGTCCTTCTCCAGGACTTCACGGGCGTTCCTGCCGTCGTCGACCTGGCCGCGATGCGCGACGCGATAGAGCATTTCGGCGGCGACCCGAGCCGCATCGATCCGCTGATCCCGGCCGAGCTCGTGATCGACCACTCCGTGCAGGTCGACGATTTCGGCACCCGGCTTGCGATCAAACGGAACGCCGAGCTCGAGTTCCGCCGCAACCGCGAGCGCTACGCCTTTCTCCGCTGGGGCCAGGGCGCCTTCGAGGCGCTGAAGGTCGTCCCACCGAACACGGGCATCTGCCACCAGGTCAACCTCGAGTACCTCGCCCGGGTGGTGGAGTCGCGCGATGGGCAGGCGTTCCCGGACACGCTCGTCGGCACCGACTCGCACACGACGATGGTGAACGGGCTCGGGGTCCTCGGCTGGGGTGTCGGCGGGATCGAGGCAGAGGCGGCGATGCTCGGCGAGGCGATCTCGATGCTCATCCCTCAGGTCGTGGGCTTCCGTCTCCACGGACGCCTGCCGGAGGGCGCGACCGCGACCGACCTCGTGCTGACCGTGACGGAGATCCTGCGAGGGAGGGGTGTCGTCGGGAAGTTCGTCGAGTACTTCGGCGAAGGCCTCGTCGGCCTGCCGCTTTCTGACCGGGCCACGATCGGGAACATGTCGCCGGAGTACGGGGCGACCTGTGGGTTCTTCCCGGTCGACGACGAGACCTTGCGGTACCTGCGCCTCACCGGCCGCGACGACGACCGCGTGGCGCTCGTCGAGTCGTACTGCAGGGAAAACCTCCTCTGGCACGACCCCTCCGACCCCGCGACCTATTCTCAGGTCGTCGAGCTCGACCTCGCGTCCGTCGAGCCGTCGCTCGCTGGGCCAAGACGGCCGCAGGATCGGATCCCGCTCTCGGGGGCGAAGCGGTCCTTCTTCGAGACGCTGCCGAGCTTCGGCGTCGACTACGGCTCGCCCGTCGACGCGGCGGTTGCCGAGTCCTTTCCCGCCAGTGACCCTCCGGCCCACTCCGAGCCCGGCGCGGCCGAGCCCGTCGGCGACCAGGAGGTCGAGGCGGCGCCGGTTGCCGTCGCGCCGCTCCGCACCTCCGGGATCGAGTGCGTGCTCGACGACGGCGAGGTCGTGCACCTCGACCACGGCGCCGTCGTGATCGCCGCGATCACGTCCTGTACGAACACATCGAATCCGTCGGTCATGGTCGCGGCCGGGCTCCTTGCGAAAAAGGCCGTCGAGCGCGGTCTCGATCGACGACGGTGGGTGAAGTCGAGCCTGGCGCCCGGCTCGAAGGTGGTCACCGAGTACCTCGACCGTGCGGGGCTCACCCCGTACCTGGAGGTCCTCGGTTTCCACACGGTCGGCTACGGCTGCACGACCTGCATCGGCAACTCCGGGCCGCTCCCCGAGGCGGTCTCGCAGGCGATCGCCGAAGGCGAGCTCGTCGCGTGTGCCGTCCTCTCGGGAAACCGGAACTTCGAGGCCCGCGTGCATCCGGAGGTCAAGGCGAACTACCTCGCGAGCCCGCCACTCGTCGTCGCGTACGCCCTCGCCGGACGGATGGACGTCGATCTCGGCACCGAGCCGCTCGGTCACGATCCGGCCGGCGATCCCGTCTACCTTTCGGACGTCTGGCCCTCGCCGGCGGAGGTGCGCGAGACGGTCGAGGATGCGATCGCGCGGGACATGTTCGAGCGGAGCTACGCGGATGTCTACACGGGCGATCCGGCGTGGCGCGAGCTTCCCGTGCCCGAGGGCTCGGTGTTCGCCTGGGAGGAGTCGTCGACCTACGTCCGCCGGCCGCCGTACTTCGACGGGATGGGGCGCGAGG
>JACDBY010000385.1 GCA_013694685.1 Actinomycetota bacterium | reverse complement strand
CGTCGGCGCGCCGCTCGAGCTCCGATTCCCTGTGCTCGATCGTGTCGGCTCGTCGCTCGAGAGCCGCGCGCTGGAGCTCGACGGCACCGAGCTCACGCCTGCGCTCCTCGGCGGCAGCCTCCGCCGTCGCGAGGCTCCGGCCGCGGCGATCCAACGCCTCCTCGCGCTGTGCCAGCTCGTGCTGGAACCGGTCGAGCTCGAGCGAGCTCTCGCGCAGAAGGTGTTCAACACCCACTACCAGCTCGCTCACCGCTCGCTCGCGCGTCTCGAGATCGAGGACGGCCGCCTGCAGCTCGGCCAGCCGCTCCTCGAGCTCGCGCCCGTGCTCGGCGGCCAGCTCCGAGACGGCCTCCCTGGCATCCGAGGGGAGAAAGAGCGCGCGTAGCCGCTTGCGACCCGCCTCGTCGGGCGCTCGGCGGCCCGGCCATTGCTCCCAGCCTCGATCCGATCGTGCCTCCCGCTGCATCCCACTCCTCCGGTCGTCGGGTCCTGCGCCGACGACACATCCTCAGCCGTCGAATTCGGAACGTGCCGCCGGCGCCCCTGGATCTTCGCCGACGACCCTGGACCTTCCTCCCCCAAACGGTCGGCAGGACCCGTCGAAAGGGGGAGGCGCGAGTCGTTCGCGGCCCATATGACATGCAGATGGATGCAATCGGTGCTCGTCTCCTCGCAGCCCGCATCGCGGCTGGCGTCAGAATCGGCAGCGTGATCGAGCTCCAGTCCGACTCCGGTGTGGAGCTTCGGGCCGGGGATCGTGGCGTGGTTCGCGGAATCGACGTGGGTGGAACGGTCGACGTGGAGTGGGAGCGCGGCTTCAGCCGTGCCATCGATCCGCGCTCGGCGCCCTTCCGCGCGGTCGCGGCCTAGATCTCTTTAGTCCCGGCTTGCCTCTCGGTGCCGGACGTCGTCCGGCACCAAATCCCTCACTCGACGGGCGCGGGAGGCGGGTTACCGGCGACCGATGTCGAGCGTGACCACCCACGTCGGCTGGCCGCCGAAGACACCGCCTGCCGCTGGATGGTGCACGATCGCGATTCCCGCGTCGCGATAGGTCCCACCCAGGAGGTTCGCACGGTGGTGGGGCGAGCCCATCCACGCGGTGACGATCGCCTCCGTGTTGACGCTGCCCGAGGACATCGCGAGGTTCTCGCCGACGGTCCACCCGCGAGCCCCGGGTCGATAGAAGCGTCCGATGCGCGTCGAGAAGGCTGCGCCGTCCCGGGATTCGTGGGTGAAGAACCCGAAGGTCGCCATCGACCTGGAGTGAAGGGCAGCCGCGCGGGTGAGCGCCACCGAGTGAGAGAGCCGTCCGCGTCCGTTTGCCGTCCTGACGGCATTGACCTGCTGGAGGAGGAGCCCCTCGAGCGACGGGACGCGCATGATCGACGCGGAGGTGTTCAGCTGCCCTGTCGCGATGGGAGCCGACGCGGCCCCCGCGATCAACGCGAGTGCCATGAGCACAACCACAAGCAAGCGTCCCCGGGGCATTCCGCACCATATCGACCTCGCCTGACGGATGTCGCAGCCCTCGATCGAGGGGTATCGCCTGGGCTCGAAAAGGGCTCTCGGGCTCGTCGCAACGAGTCGCTAGGGCTTGCTGTTCGCCTTCGCGCTCGAGTCGTGCTCGGCGCTCGGCCCACTGGCGCCCTTGCCGTTACCCGACGTGCCGTCCGCGGGGATCACCGGGGTCTCTGCCGCCGGCTCGCTCGGGGTCGGTGGCGCGGGAGCCGGGGGAGTACTCGGCTCTGCGTGTGTGTTCCCGTCCGTCTTCGTCGTCGCCTCGACGTTCGCGGCGGGCGCGGGCGACTCCTTGGTAGGACGGACGGCGGTTGGTCTCGTGCGCTCGGCCGGCTGCTTCTTCGCGGCGCGCTCCTTTGCGACGAGCGGCTTGCGATCGGCCTTGGCCTTCGTCGTCCGAATCCTCTCCGAACGGTTCGTCGCGCGCTCGCGGTCTGCCCGTCCCTTTCCGGACGAACGCCCTCGATCGTGCGTCAACCCCGTACGCGTTCCGGGTGGCTTCGTGCGCTTCAGCCGCCCGGGCGCCCCGGCGCTACCACGCGCGCGGACAGGCGACGTGGGACTCGCGGCTTTCGCCCGCGCCTTTCCGGCTGCGTCGGACGGTGTGCGGGCACCCGAGCTCGTCGAGGACGAACGGCTGCGCGTGTCCGCAGAGGGTGTCTTCGTGGACAGGCTCTCCCGGAC
>JACDBY010000360.1 GCA_013694685.1 Actinomycetota bacterium | reverse complement strand
GTGCCGGGAATCGCCCACGGACGCGCGAGCGTCACCGGGTCGCGGCGATACGGCTCGAACGGCCCCTCTCCCGCCTCGGCGAACGTCGTTGTCAACGACGGCAACGAGGCGATGTCCGGGACGAGCCACGGCTCCGAGCCGTTCGCGAGATACGCGTCGGAGAGGAGATACACGGGCGTGCGGTACTTCACCGCGAGGCGAACGGCCTCGATCGCCGCATCGAAGCACTGCGAGGGGCTCGAGGCGGCGACGACCGGGACGGGGCTCTCGCCGTTGCGACCGAAGAGCACCATCAGGAGATCGGCCTGCTCGGGCTTCGTCGGCATGCCGGTCGACGGCCCGGCGCGCTGGATGTCGAGCACGATGAGCGGTAGCTCGAGCGCGATCGCGAGACCGACGGTCTCGGCCTTGAGCACGACGCCCGGCCCGGCCGAGGCGGTGACGCCGAGCGCCCCGCCGAAGCTCGCCCCGAGCGCGGCGCCAACGGCGGCGATCTCGTCCTCCGCCTGAAAGGTCAGGACGCCGAACTCCTTCTTCCCGGCGAGCTCCTCGAGGATCGACGAGGCAGGCGTGATCGGATACGCACCGAGGAAGAGGTCGAGACCGGAGAGCTGCGCCGCGGCGATGAGACCGTACGAGAGCGCGCTGTTCCCGGTGATCTGCCGGTAGGTGCCGGGGGCGAGACGGGCGGGCGCGACCTCGTACGAGACGGCGAAGTCCTCGGACGTCTCGCCGTAGTTCCAGCCTGCCCGGAACGCCTTCGTGTTGGCCTCGGCGATCTCGGGGCGCTTCCCGAACTTGCGCTCGATGAATCCGAGCGTGCCCTCCGTGGGGCGGTGGTAGAGCCACGACATCAGCCCGAGCGCAAAGAAGTTCTTCGAGCGCTCCGCCTCGCGCGGCGTGATTCCCTCCACGCCCTTCAGCGCCCCGACGGTCATCGACGTGAGCGCCACCTCGTGCACGTGGTAGTCGGCCAGCGAGCCGTCCTCGATCGGGTTCGACGCGTAGCCGGCCTTCTTCAGCGTGCGGTCACCGAACGCGTCCGCGTCGACGATCAGGGTGCCACCCTTCGGGAGGTCACCGAGATTCGTTCGGAGCGCCGCGGGATTCATGGCGACGAGGACGTCCGGACGGTCACCCGCCGTCAGGATGTCGTGGTCGGCGAAGTGCACCTGGAAGCCCGAGACGCCGGGCAGCGAGCCGGCCGGCGCCCGGATCTCGGCAGGGAAGTCGGGGAAGGTCGCCAGGTCGTTCCCCAGCGTCGCCGTCTCGCTCGTGAACCGGTCGCCGGTGAGCTGCATCCCGTCACCCGAGTCACCCGCGAAGCGGATGATGACACCACCGAGCTGCTCGACCTTCTTCGAGACGCTCACGGCTTCACAATAGCCCGCACGCAGTCTGTCCCCCGTGTCCGACTTCAGTCGGACACGTGCTCTTCCACCGGCCGGCGCACGAGCCGGATGCCCCACGCCTCGCCCGTGGCAAAGAGCGTGTCGGCGTCGACCTCGTCCGCCCAACCGAGGAAATGCCGCTCCGCATCGCCTTCGGTGCACCCCTCGACTGCGATCCGCGTCGCCGGTGTCGCCTGCGCAGCGCCGGCGGCGAGCTCGTCGCGGCGCCGTTCGGCCTCCTCGGCGGCGGGTCCCTCCGCATATCCCTTTGGCATCCGCTCATTCTACGAGCGCGCGAATGTCTCTAGCCGGTGACCGCCCGCCGGAATGCGTTGAAGCTCGACTTTCGCTTCCCGTCATAGGTGAGCAGTCCCGACTGCCACCCGCCGAGCCGTTCCTCGTCTCTGAGCAGGAACCAGAGGAAGAGGTCGATGCGCGGGTGCCGGCGCGCGATGCCGACCGCCTGGGTCAGGTAGGCGGCCTGCTTCCCGTAGGGCACGCCGAAGATCGGATCGGTCGGGTTCGTCTGGTAGCCGTACTCGGTGATCCAGAGGCGCGTTCGCCTCCCGTAGAGCTTGTCGAGCTCCTTGACGAGCAGGTCGACGTTCCCGAGCGTGATCGCGGTCGGCGGCCGTCCGTTCCTGCCCGGCGGCGGCCTCGTGGCCGGTGTCTCCGCGGGCGACCCGTAGTACGGATGGTGCGCGTAGGCGTCGAACCCGCGCGCGCCGCCCGCACGCATCGCCCGGAGGAACGGGATCGGCGAGACCGACGGCCGGTTCGAGTTGGGATTGTTGTTCCCGCGCGGGCCGGTCGCTCCGCAGGCGATCTTCGAGCTCCGCTGTACCGACTTGATGCCCTGCACCACAGCGTTGCAGATCCGCGCATAGTCACGCCCGCTCTGGATCGTCCAGGCTTTGCCGGCGCGCTTGTACTGCGGCTTCAGGAAGACCGGGTTGTTCGGCTCGTTCCAGGCGACCCAGAGGCTCACGCGCGGCAGCGTCACGCCGTCGGCGTTGACGAACGTGCCGTTGTAGCGCTTCTGCGCCGCCGCTGCAAAGTTGCGGAGATCGTTCACGTTCGTCGGCGCGACGTTCCACCCCCGGGCCTTGTTCGCCCAGGGCGGCGTCCCGATGATCGAGAAGACGGGGACGATGTTGTTGACGATCGCGAAGCGGACCGTCCGGTCGTACGTGTCCCAGTTGTAGGCGAGGTCGCTCGGGTTCGATCCGAGCCGCGGCTTCCGCGTCGCGACCCGGATACCGGGACCCGACCACCAGAGGTTCACGCGCAGGAGCTGGGTCCCCGTCTTCGCGAGCTGCGGGAAGACGAGATCGGGCTCGCCGTAGAGCACGACGCCGTCGTCGAAGATGCCCACACGGAGGGAGTTCGACGCGCTCGCCGTCGACGCGAGGCCGAGCGCGAGACCCAGGATGATCGTGACGAACGCCGCACAGGCGCTACGCACGGGCCGGGTCCCGTCCGAGCGACGCGAGCGTGCGGCGAAGACCCTCGTCGAGCGCGATCTCCGGCTCCCAGCCGAGGAGCTGTCGCGCCCGCGTGATGTCGGGCTGCCGCACCTGCGGGTCGTCGACCGGCAGGGCCTCGTATACGATCTGGCTGGAAGAGCCGGTGAGACGGATCACGTTCTCGGCCAGCTCGAGAATCGTGAACTCACCCGGGTTGCCGATGTTCACCGGCAGGTGCTCGCCGGATTCGGCGAGCAGGATCAGGCCGCGGATCAGGTCGTCGACGTAGCAGAAGCTTCGTGTCTGCGACCCGTCGCCGTAGATCGTGATCGGCTTCTCGGCGAGTGCCTGGCCTACGAAGTTCGGCACGGCGCGACCGTCATTCTCTCTCATCCGCGGGCCATAGGTATTGAAGATCCTCACGACCGCGGTGTCGACGCCCTGCTGCCGGTGGTACGCCATCGTCAGCGCCTCGGCATAGCGCTTCGCCTCGTCGTAGACACCGCGTGGGCCGATCGGGTTGACGTTGCCCCAGTACGTCTCCGGCTGGGGATGCACCTCGGGGTCGCCGTAGACCTCGCTCGTCGAGGCGAGGAAGAAGCGTGCCCGCTTCCACTTGGCGAGACCGAGCGCGTGATGTGTCCCGTACGAGCCGGTCTTCAGCGAGTGGAGCGGGAGCCTGAGGTAGTCGATCGGACTCGCGAGCGCGGCGAGGTGGTAGACGAAGTCGAGCGACTCGTCGATTCGGATCGCCTCGCTGACGTCGTGGTGGAGAAAGACGAAACCGTCGTCCCGCAGGTGCTCGATGTTCGCGAGCGACCCCGTCTCGAGGTTGTCCAGACAGAGAACGCGATGGCCCTTGCCGAGAAGCGCCTCGCAGAGGTGGGAGCCCAGAAAGCCAGCGCCACCGGTGACGAGCGAGGTTGGCATCGCGCGCGATCGTACCGACCCTGTAGGACGCGAAACCGCATGCTTACGAAGTCCTGACCCCTCAACCTCGATCGAGGGACGCGTCGTCTACGCTCGGTCGAGGCGATGGGACGGACCCCCAGATGACGCGGTGCCGGACGGCTGTCGCTGGAATCCACCGGGAGCCCTCGGACGGCGCTGAGCGGGTATCACAGGCACTTGAGGGCGAGCCGCTCGAGCTCGGCGAGTCACGTGGCGGCTGGGTCTCCGTCACAACCGGTTACGGCTACCCCGGCTGGGTGCGCGCGGAGGACGTCGAGCCCGGCGAGGGAGCGTACGCCCACGATCTGCGAGGAGCACCCGTCGAGGCGGCCCGTACCTACCTCGGGAGCCCGTACCTCTGGGGCGGGATGACGACCGCGGGGATCGACTGCTCCGGCCTCGTCCACATGGCCTATCGCCGGATCGGCCGGCTCGTTCCGCGGGACGCCGACCAGCAGCAAGCCGCCGGAACGCCGGTGGAGGAGCTCGACGTCGGTATCCTCGTTGCCTACGGGGACGACGAGGCAGACCACATCGCCTTCTGGATCGGTGGCGGCCGCATCCTCCACGCGACCGGGCGGGACGCGCTTGGCGTCGTCGAGGAGCCCGAGCCCCAGTCGCTGCGCAGACGGCGCCTCGCGACCTTCGAGCTGTAAGTGCTGCCCTACGTCTCGGCGCCTACACCGAGGAGAGCCTCGGATCGATTCAGATGGAACGCTGGGGGTGCGGGCCGTCGTCACGCTCACCGTCGACGCGCGAGTGGCGAGCGAAATCGGCGGCGAAGCCCTCCGAGCCCGTGGCACTGTCACGGCAGAGATCGGGGATGAGCCGGAGGGCTACGCTCGCTGACCTCTCCGAGGGCGGCCTGTTGCTTGTCGCTCAGCCAGGCGGTCGGCTAACCCAGTTTCGGGGATGTCTCGACCCCCGTTCCCACCGATCCTTGCTCGACTCGGTCAGTAGAGGACAGGCATCGTGACGTCCTAGGGCCGCGAGCGACGTCCAAAGAGCAGGCGCCTCGCCTGGGCCAGTGTTCCGGAACGCACCCTGAGCGGAACAAGCTTCTGGTGCATAGGACTCGGACTCCGGTCTGGCGTTTCGCAACGTTCGTACTGGTTGTCATGCTGTTATTGATCGCCACCTCCCCGAGGGTTGCATCTCTCCGGCGGCCCGACCAATCGTCGAGCGTCCCACCAGCCCCAAGTAACGAGGAACCCCGTCGGCGCACAGGACGCGCGACGCGCGCATGTGAGCCGGTTCCGCGGACAGCCGTCCGCGGCCTTCCCTGAGGCGAGCGCACGCGACCCGGCCCCGGTAAGCCCTGGGAGGCACGCGCGATTCAACGGAGCCCACCGGAAGCCACGGAAAAGCACTCGGGATGAGCCGCGGTACCGGCGAGTCGCTGGTCGAACGTGTCCAGTGAGATCATGATGGCGTTGAGTTGAAGCGGGCCGCGAGCGGCTGTATTACGTCAAGGTTGAGGGGCCGCCGCGTGCGATCTGCGGGCCTTCAGGTGTGAGAAGCACGACCGGTATCCGGCGAGTTGTCCGTTCTTCGTAGCGGGCGTAGCCGGCGTAGGTGGCCGTGATCACGGCCCACAGCCGGTCGCGTTGTTGCCCCGACGCTGGCCTGGCCGTGACGACCAGCTTGTCGGTGCCAATCTCGACGACTGCGCGCGGGGTTTGCTGCAGGTTGAGCGACCAGTCGGGCGGACGGTCGGCACCGCCGTTCGATCCAATCACCACGAGATCGATCCCGTCCCGAAAGAACGTGAGCGGTGTCGTGCGCGCCTTGCCCGACCGCCGGCCCGTAGTGGTGAGCAGGAGCACCGGCATTCCGGCCACCGAACCGAGCACACGTCCCTTAGTCACGCGATGAACAGCCAGGTGCGCCTTGCTGAGGCCCCTGATCGCCCAACGACGCAACCTCAACCGAGCCACGGACACGACGTGCACCCTGCACCATCCTCCGGCCGCCCTTTGGGGATGATGGCATTGATCCCCTGCGCGAGCATGCTCTCCCTTGAAGGTTCCGCGAGGGCCGCATCTCGGCGGGACATGGGAACGGCCGACCAATCGTCCCGTGCGTCCCGCCGGTCTCAAGCGACGAGGCACCCCGGTCGCTCACGGGACGCGACGCGACGACGGCGGAGCCACCGCCTCTGAGTCCAACAGAGACCGTCGGAACGCCCGGAAGAGCCTCCGACGCGACCGCGTGCCGCCGTCACTGCCCTCGTGCCTGCACCGCGTTTGCAGAGAGACCCGAGATACCTCCGAAACGGCGTAACCACGGGTTTCAGCGCAGCTCCTTGTTCGCCTCCTGGTCGAACCACATGGCGAAAAGGGTGAACTGCGTGCCCGAGACGAGGAGGAGGGCGACAAGGACGATCGTCGGGGTCGTGATGTCGTTGCCCCACCCCACGCGCAGCACCGTGACGAGGAGGCCGAGGGCGAGCCCGACGAGCGTCATCAGCGTGCCGAGGCCGTAGAAGAAGACGAGCGGGTGGAAGTCGCGGATCACGTACTTCTGCGTCATGCGCCACCAGAAGCCCTTGCAGAGGAGCCAGGCGATCCGAGGCGCGACCCGCCGGATCCGGATCCCGGAGCGCTCGCCGACGCCGTAGATCGGGCGTGACGGGATGTCCCGGACGCGCGCGTTCTGGACGTTCAGGTGCACGAGCATGTCGTTCGGGAAGCCGTAGCGGCGGTAGAGGCGATCGAGTTCCAGGCGGCGCAACGCGGCGAGCGAGAGCGCGGTGTAGCCGGCCTGGGAGTCCGCGACATGCCAGTAGCCCGAGGCGATCTTCGTGAGGAGCGAGAGAACGGCGTTCCCGAGGTAGCGCGAGCGGGGGATGAGGTTCCATGCCTCGCCGCTCACGAGGCGGTTCGCCTTCGCGTAGTCCACCTCGCCGCGGGCGACAGGCGTGACGAGCGCCGCGAGCTCCTCCGGATCCATCTGGTTGTCGGCTGCCATCACGCACGTGACGTCGATCCCGAGCTCGCGGCAGCGTGCATAGCCCGACGCGATCGCGCCGCCGACCCCCCGGTTCCGAGC
The DNA here is from genome assembly GCA_013694685.1 of Actinomycetota bacterium. Taxonomy (GTDB): domain Bacteria; phylum Actinomycetota; class Thermoleophilia; order Gaiellales; family Gaiellaceae; genus Gaiella. The sequence continues at coordinate 184 of JACDBY010000360.1, read as the reverse complement.
GTGCTCGATCACCTCGAGTCGTGGATCGCCTGTCTCGCGCGCTCGCGCGACGGTCGCGTCACCCGAGTGGTCGTCGACGACGACGATCAGGTCGACGAAGCCCGGGATCCCCCCGATTGTTGCGGCGACCAGGAGCTCCTCGTCGAGGGCCGGGACGACGACGGCGACGCGCTTCCCGCCGACC
>JACDBY010000344.1 GCA_013694685.1 Actinomycetota bacterium | reverse complement strand
GCGCCGCCGGCGCCCGTGCCCGTGTGCAGGATCCGGTCGACCTCAGCCTGCGCGAGCGGAACGGGCTTGGCACCCGCGCCGACGAAACCGGTGACTCCGGGCGTGTTCTTCACGACCGACCAGGCATCGTCGTTCAGGTCCATGTTCACGAGGACGTAGCCGGGCAGGACGCGTTTCTCGATCTGGACCTTCTGACCGTCTTTCGTCTCGATCACCTGCTCGGTCGGCACGACGACGCGGCGGAACCGGGGGGCCTGGTTCATCGAGACGATTCGGTGCTCGAGGTTGGCTTTCACCTTGTTCTCGTGACCCGAGTAGGTGTTGATCACGTACCAGCGAAACATCTATTGACCCAGGAGGACGTTGCGGACGAAGGGCTTGAAAAGCTGGTCCGCGCCGTAGAGGAAGGCGCCGACGATGATGCAGGCGATCAGCACGACGACCGTGCCCTGCATCACCTGAGAGCGGCCCGGCCACTCGACCTTCTTCAGCTCCGCCCACGCCTCCTTGACGAAGCGGCCGCGCTCGCGGGGCTCCCGCCGGCCGGTCTGCGCGGACTGGGGCTGCGTCGCAGGTCGCACCTGCGCCTGGCGCTGCCGCGCACGGCTGGGCGCAGACTTCTGGGCAGACTACTGGGTCGACTTCTCCGTGCCGGCCGGTGTTCCGGCGGCCTTGCGCTGCGCACGACGCTTGCCTCGGGTATCCCGCGCCATCTACCGAGTCTCCCGGTGAGGCGTGTGCTGCCCGCACCAACGGCAGTACTTCTTGAACTCCACCCGGTCGGGCGTATTCCGCTTGGACTTCTCGGACTGGTAGTTGCGTCGCTTGCACTCGGTGCAGGCGAGCGTGATCGCGACTCGTACTCCGGCTGCCATGACTTAGCTCGTGTTCTCTCGGTTTCGGTAAGGAAGCTTCTTGAGGAATAGCGGCGGCAGGACTCGAACCTGCGACACGCGGATTATGATTCCGCTGCTCTAACCAACTGAGCTACGCCGCCGCGCGCGCGCCGCAGTGTAGCAGCACGCCAAGACCGAACGCATCCGTGCTCATCCCGTCCGTGCTCATCCGACTCCGCTCGTAGGATCCCGCCCGTGATCAGGGTGAACCCTAGCGGGGGCTGGCTCGAGGTGATCTGCGGGCCGATGTTCAGCGGCAAGAGCGAAGAGATGATGCGGCGGTTGCGTCGCGCCGAGATCGCCGGCCGCCGGGTCGTCATCTTCAAGCCGCGGATCGACGACCGCTACGACACCGCGGACATCGTGAGCCACGCAGGCGCAAGGATGCGCGGCGTCGCGGTCGCGAGCGTGTCCGAGTTGACCGCCAGCGCGCGGGCCTTCGAGGTCGTCGGCATCGACGAGGTGCAGTTCTTCCCGTCCGAGGTCGTCGCGGCTGTTCTCGCGCTCGCTGATGCCGGTGTTCGCGTCGTCGCCGCCGGTCTCGATCGGGACTTCCGACGGCTCCCGTTCGGACCGATGCCAGAGTTGCTCGCGCATGCCGAGTTCGTCGACAAGCTCCAGGCGGTCTGCCACCGCTGCGGCGGCCCGGCGACGACGACGCAGCGGCTCGTGGACGGCCGCCCAGCCCCATACTCCGGCGAGACGATCATCGTCGGCGCAAACGAGCAATACGAGGCACGCTGCCGGGAGTGCCACGAGCGCGGCGAAGAGCTCGCAGCAGTCGCAGCATGAGCTGGCAGTTGTCGACGCCCGGTGGCCCCCGCGAAACTAACGTGCGCGGGCGCGATAACGCGGCTGCAGCTGCCCGGACGCGCCGTCCGGAATGGAGATCGTGTCGGGATCGCCGTCGGAGACAAAACGCGAGCCGGGCACCCGGTCGAGCTCCCTGAACCAGTAGCTGAAGGCGAAGTCGGCTTCACCCTTCCACCCCGCGTGCGAGGTCCGGATGCGCGGGATCGCCTCGGGCCGAAACGCGCGGGAGAAAGGCGACGGCGAGGGGTTGGCGCCAATCAGGGCGACGCCGTACGGGCCGTAGCTGCGTCCGCCTGAGCTCCCCCGCACAGCGAGCTTCTCGTTGCGGGGGCTCATCCCGAGCGGGAGCGAGAAGGACTCGATCCGGTAGCCGGGCACGGCCTGCTCGATCACCTCCGCACCCTCGACGAGCTGGCGCTGAACCTCTGCGTCGGACAGCTCGTGCAGCGGAATGTGATCGTGGGTGTGATTCCCGAGCTCGAAGCCGTGGTCGACGAGCCAGCGGAGCAACTCGTCGGAGCGCGACCCGGCGGCGAAGGGGTCCCGGTTGACGTAGAACGTGCCGGCGGGTTCGTAGCCGGGATGCGTCTTCGCGAACTCGAGCATGATCCCAACCGCGGTGCCGGGTCGAACTTTGCCGTCCTCGTCGAGCGCGAGCTGGAAGCTCGTCGAATCGTCGAACGTCATCACGACCGGCGTCAGGCCCCTTGGAACGTCGACGCGACCGCCGATCAGGTCTCCCATGCCGATCGGCGCGTACCCCTTTCTCCAGAGCAGCTCGAGCTCGGCGCGAAACTCGCGCGGAGTTTGGTCATACTCGCCAACCCGGTCGGCGCGAATCATGTGGTGCATCACGACCGGGATCCCGCCCAGCTCGTTCGGCGGCAGACCCGGAAGCGGTTGCGCACCCGTCCGCTCCGCCTTCGGGGCCACTTCTGAAACGGCAAGGCGGACCGGCCCGGGCGTGTCTGTGGGCAGCTTGGTCGTCAGGCCGAGAGCCGGCAGGCCGGCTGTCGGCGCCAGCGCGTCCCTGGAGTAGCTCACCGCGGCATCCCAGAGCAGGAACTCGTCGACACCGGCA
>JACDBY010000342.1 GCA_013694685.1 Actinomycetota bacterium | reverse complement strand
CTCCGGTTGTCCTCCTTGCCCACGACTGGGCGAGAAGACTCTCGTACCGACCGGACCGACCTTAGGGGGTCACGTCACCGGCATCAGGCGTCGAGGAAAATCGTGACTGGCCCGTCGTTGACGAGCGCGACCTGCATCCGGGCGCCGAACCTCCCGGTCGCCGTGGGCACGCCGAGCGCGACGAGCTCCTGGACGACCGTCTCGACGAGTGGCTCGGCCTCGGCCGGGGGCGCAGCGTCGGTGAAGCTCGGCCGGTTGCCCTTCGTCGTATCGCCGTAGAGCGTGAACTGGCTGACGACGAGCGCCTCGCCACGCACGTCGAGGAGCGAGCGGTCGAACCGGCCCTCGTTATTCTCGAAAATGCGAAGGCGCGCCACCTTCGCCGCCAGCCGCGTGGCCGTTTCGGACGTGTCTTCATGCCTGGCACCGACAAGGACGAGCAGACCGCGGCCGCACGCACCGACGACCTCGCCGTCGACCGACACGGACGCACGGGAGACGCGTTGGACGACGGCTCGCATGTCGAGATCTTCCTAGACGGCACGCGATAGCGTGCCGTCTGTGGCCGAGAGGATCGAGGACTACGGCCTGATCGGCGATCTGCAGACGGCCGCACTCGTCTCGCACCACGGGTCGATCGACTGGCTCTGCTTCCCCCGCTTCGACTCGGGTGCGTGCTTTGCGGCGCTGCTCGGAACGGAGGAGAACGGCCGCTGGTCGCTGCGTCCGGCGGGCGAGATCACGGCAAGTCGCAGGCGCTACCGCGATGACACCCTCGTGCTCGAGACCGAGCTCGAGTGCGCGGACGGCGTGATCCGGCTGATCGACTTCATGCCCGTCCGCGGCGAGGCACCCGACGTGATCCGCATCGTCGAGGGAGTGAGCGGTCGTGTCCGCGTGCGGTCGGAGCTCGCGATTCGGTTCGACTACGGGTCGGTGATCCCGTGGGTCAGACGTCGCGAGGAGGGGACGATCGCGATCGCGGGACCGGACGCCTTGCTCGTCACCGCACCCGTCGACCTCGTCGGCGAGGACATGCGCACCGTGTCGGAGTTCGAGATCTCGCCCGGTGAGCGCGTCCCCTTCGTGCTGACGTGGTTTCCCTCCAATCAGGAGCTTCCGGAGCGGGTGGACGCCGAGCGGGCGCTTTCCGACACCGACGCGTTCTGGAAGGAGTGGACAGGTGGTTGCCGGCACGAAGGGCCGCACCGCGACGCGCTCGTCCGCTCGCTCGTCACCCTGAAGGCGCTGACCTACGCTCCGACGGGTGGCATCGTCGCCGCCCCGACGACATCGCTGCCCGAGGCGCTCGGCGGTGTCCGCAACTGGGACTACCGCTTCTGCTGGGTGCGCGATGCGACCCTGACGCTGCTTTCGCTCGTGCGGGCCGGCTACGAGGAGGAGGCCGGCGCGTGGCGCGATTGGCTGCTCCGCGCGATCGCCGGCTCGCCGGACGGGCCGCAGTCGTTGTACGGGATAGCCGGCGAGCGGCGAAACGTCGAGGTGGAGCTGCCGTGGCTCGAAGGCTACGAGGGCTCGAGCCCGGTGCGGGTCGGGAATGCGGCGGCCGACCAGCTCCAGCTGGACGTCTACGGCGAGATCCTCGACGCGCTCTACCAAGCGCGATGCGCCGGCCTGCCGCCGTCGGACGACGCCTGGGCGCTCAGCCGGCGGTTGCTCGAGCGGCTCGAGCAGGTCTGGCGCGAGCCCGACGAGGGGATCTGGGAGGTGCGCGGGCCGCGGCGGCACTTCACCCACTCGAAGGTGATGTGCTGGCTCGCGTTCGACCGGGCGGTGCGTTTCGTCGAGGAGCACGAGCGCGAGGGCCCTGTCGAGCGCTGGCGCACTGTTCGCGACGAGGTGCACGACGACGTGTGCCGTGAGGGATTCCACGAGGAGGTCGGTGCATTCACGCAGTCCTACGGCTCCGATCGGCTCGATGCGAGCCTCCTGCTGATGCCCCTGGTCGGCTTCCTGCCGGTCGACGACCCGCGTGTGGCGAGCACGGTCGCCGCGATCGAGCGCGAGCTCACCCACGACGGGTTCGTGCTGCGCTACCGCGCCGACGAGGAGAACGTCGAGGTCGATGGGTTGCCACCCGGCGAGGGGACGTTTCTTGCCTGCTCGTTCTGATTCGTCGAGGTGCTGGCCCTCCAGGGCCGGCGGGACAAAGCGGAGGCCCTCTTTCACTCCCTCCTCGCGTTGCGCAACGACCTCGGGCTGCTCGCCGAGGAGTACGACCCGGTCACGAAGCGGCTCGTCGGCAACTTCCCGCAGGCGTTCACGCACTTCACGCTCGTCGATGCGGCGCTGACGCTCTCGGGCAGCGAAGGGCGGCTGCCGGCTCGCCGAGACTGAGGGCGATTCGTCGGACCTCCCGCCGTCCGGCGCTCGTACTCGAGGCATGAGAACACTGTGGCTCGTCCTCGTGCTTGCCGGAATCTGCGCCGCCCCTGCCGCGGCGGACGGTCTGCCGGTCCTCGGGATCGACGTGGGTGCGAAGGGAGTCGTCGCGCCCGGCGGCGC
>JACDBY010000340.1 GCA_013694685.1 Actinomycetota bacterium | reverse complement strand
GCTCCTGCTCGGGCCGCTCTACCACCTCACTGAGCGCGGCGAGCGGCTGGCGGCGCTCCGGGAGGCGGGGCGGGTTATCGTCCCCGGCGGCCTCATCGCCGCCGCCGCGATCTCGCGGTTCGCGTCGCTCCTCGACGGTCTCGTGCTGGAGATGCTCGGCGATCCCGACTTCGCGGCGATCGTTGAGCGGGACCTGCAGGAGTGCCAGCACCGCAACCCCACCGGCCACCCCGGTTGGTTCACGACGGCCTTCTTCCACCACCCGCACGAACTCGCCGAGGAGGTCGCCGAGGCTGACCTGACGCTCGACGGCATCTACGGGATCGGAGGCCCCGCCGCTATTCGCACTCTCCGACCCGCCACCCGAAGGCTCCGAGACGCGCGAGCAGTTGCTGTGGGCAGCACGTGCGGTCGAGCGGGAGCCGACGCTGGTCGGGGCGAGCGCTCACATCCTCGCCTTCGCCCACAGCGCTGCGGCGGAGACCGCCGGTCCCCGTGTTACTGCGGCACCTTTGCCATCACCGTCCCTGCCGCCGCACCAGGATCGCGGCGCCGCCGGAGGCGGCCACCCCGTAGGCGGCGGGAGCCGGAATACACTCGCCCGATGAGGCTCGAGGATCTCGTGGCCCGCCTGGACGGGTACTTCCGCGTCGCGCAGGTTCGCGGCGACGATTGGTCGCACGGGTTCGAGGATTGTTATCCGGAGCCGTACTGGCGTGAGTACGTGGAGCCGGGGTACGAGAGCCGTTGGAATGGCCTCATGGTGCGTGGGGCGGCTGAGGTGGAGCGGGTCGCGACCTGCGTCTTCCCGAGCGATGCGATCGTCGGAGGGCTTGAGCCAGGCACATTCCTCTTTTCAGAGCATCCGCTCGATTTCGCCGAGGTTACGGCGTTCCGTCCGCTCGCGCGCGCGTCGTTCGAGGGCATGCGCGCGGCGGGGATCAGCTTCTACCACGTGCACGCACCGCTCGACATGCACCCCGAGGTGTCTCCGTCGCGCCTGATCGGGACGGGGCTCGGCCTTCGACGGCTCGAGGAATACGGGCCGATCGCTGACGGGATTCCTGGGGGCGCCTGCGTCATCGGCGAGAGCGACGGCTCGCTCGACGAGTTAGCCGCGCGCTTGCAAGAGGTTCTTGGCCAGGAGATTCCGGTTGAGGTGGTGACGCGGCCGCGTGAGGAGGCGGGCCGGGTCGCTGTCGTCGCCGGCGGGGGCGCGGATGTCGACCTGCTGGAGCAGTCGCTCGCACGCGGCTGCCGCACGTACGTGACGGGGAACTCTGCGCGGCCGCCTGAGCACCCGTTCTTTCGGCGGAAGTTCGACGAGTTCCGCGAGCTTGCTGCAGGCCACAGCGTCGCACTTGTCGACGGGACGCACTATGGAACCGAGAAGCTCCCGCAGCTCGCCATGCTCACATGGTTCCGGCGCCTCGGCCTTGAGGCGGTCTTCCGCCCGGACGGCCCGAAGCTCGCACGCTGACTTCCATACCTTCACTCGAGCGTGCAAAGCTCGTGGAGCGAGCGCGACTCAGTCAGCCTCAGAGCACAGAGCGAGGCCGAAGTTTGAGCGCACGTCTGCGAGTCCAGGTTCGTAGGCGACCCGAGCTTGATTGCACTGATTACTTCCCTGGGGGACTAGAGTGGGCACGAGATCGGCGACACAGCGAGGCTGAGGTGCCTACCATCTCGGGCGTGCTCGTGCGGCCCGAAGCTCCAGCGGACTACGCAGCCATCGCCGCCATAACGGAGGCGGCATTCGGCAAGGCACGAGAGGCCCGGATGGTTGAGGCCATTCGCGCGTCTGACGGTTTCGTGCCCGAACTCTCACTCGTTGCCGAGGACGAAGCGGAGATCGTCGGGCACATCCTCTTGAGCTATGTCTCGCTCGAAGAGGACAGTCGGCGGCTTCTCGAGCTCGGTCCGATCAGTGTGCGCCCTGATCGCCAGCGAACGGGAATCGGCGGCGCGTTGGTCCGAGCTGCGCTCGCTATCGCGGATGAACGAGGTGAGCCGCTCGTGCTTGTTCTCGGCCACCCTTCCTACTACCCGACGTTCGGGTTTCGTCCTGCGTCTGGGCTTGGGATCGTCCCGCCGGACGGCATACCCGATGAGGCTTGGATGGCGATAACGCTGTCGGCATATCGGCCAGAGCTGCGCGGCCGCGTCGTCTTTCCGCCTGCCTACTCAGTCGAGGCGTAAGGCAAGCAATCACGGCCTTGGCCTGTCACCTGCCCGTCGTGGAGACGCTGCTGCGGCGGCTTGCCGATCGTCCTCAGCGGTCAGGACAAAGCCCTATGACATCCGCCGGTGGTGCTGAACGTTGCAAAGGCCGTCAGCGGTAAGATCGCCGACGGCAGGAGATGCCGCTGATCGAGAGGGAAGGAGTGGCCGCGTGAACGTTGAGGGGATCCGTAGCTGCTTCTTCCGGCAGCCCTTTTAGGGCGGCGTAGCTCCGCGCCGCGGCGCGGCTCGAGTCTCGATCAGGAGGATCAGATGTCTGCTCAGCAGCCCGTGCGGCTTCTCGTGCTCGGGGGAACGCGGTTCGTCGGGCGCGCGCTCGTCGAGGCCGCACTCGCCCGTGGTCACGAGGTGACGCTCTTCAACCGTGGAGTGACGAACCCCGATCTCTTCCCCGAGGTCGAGAGGATTCGCGGCGATCGCACGCAAGACCTCTCGCCGCTCGGGAGCCGGACATGGGACGCGGTCGTCGACGTCGCCGCGTACTTCCCGCGGGTGGTCCAGGCATCCGTGGACGCTCTCCGGCAGTCGGTCGGGCGCTACGTGTTCGTCTCGAGCGTCTCCGTCTACGCGGATCAGTCGGTCCCGCAGCACGAGGACGCTCGTCTCGCGACGCCCGCAGACCCGGAGGACGCAAGCGCGGAGTCGTACGGTGCACGGAAAGCCGCCTGCGAGCGGAACGTCGAGCACGCATTCGGCGACCGCGCGAGTGTCGTGCGACCGGGACTGATCGTCGGCCCGCACGACTCCACCGATCGCTTCTTGTACTGGCCGAAGCGGATCGCGCGGGGCGGGCGCGTCCTCGCACCCGGGGCGCCCGACGATCCGCTGCAATTCATCGACGTGCGCGACCTCGCCGACTTCATCCTCCGCCTCGTCGACGACGACCGGCCCGGGATGTTCAACGTAACCGGGAGGATCCTCGCCTTCGCGGACCTGCTCAACGAGTGCCGACGGGTGACCGGAGGAGACACCGAGTTCGTCTGGGTCCCGAGCGATGTGCTCCTCGCTGACGGCCTCGATCCCTGGATGGGCGTGCCGCTGTGGATCGCCGCCCCAGGGTGGGAAGCGGCGAACCAGGTCCCGATCGAGCGGGCGCTCGCCGCCGGTTTGACCTTCCGGCCGCTCGCTCAGACCATCAGGGCTGCTCTCGAGGACGGCACGCCGCTGCAGCTGGAGGTCGGCCTCGCTCCCGAC